>JAGGXZ010000167.1 GCA_021162805.1 Candidatus Poribacteria bacterium | reverse complement strand
GTTATCGTAAGGGAGATATGGGACACGAGGGATCTAGTGGGAAGCATCGTCGAGGAAGGCAAGATCAGAGAGGATAAGCTCACGACGAGGTTTGAACCGGAGGATCTAAACGCCCTGGAGATGGCGCTTCGGATCAAAGATCAGCATGGCGGTAAGGTGATCGCCATCTCGATCGGTCAGCCTAGGGAGGTCGACGTTCTGAGGGAATGTCTCTATAGAGGAACCGATGAGGTGATCAGGCTGGATGATCCCGCCTTTGCCGATCTGGATTCGCTCGCCGCCGGATATGTCCTCGCTCAGGCCATAAGGAGGATAGGCGAGTTCGATCTGATCCTATCGGGAGTAAACGTGCCTGAGGGCGAAAACTCCCTTTTGGCAAGCCACATCACTCAGTTCCTCGGAGTGGAACAGATCAGCTACGTCGATGATATCGAGGAGATGTCAGATAGGAAGATCGTTTGTAAAAAAGCTGTGGAGATGGGATACGAGTTCGTCGAGGTCAAGCTCCCCGCTCTTCTCATAGTCGGCGTGGCTCTGGTAAAGGATGATCCCAGGGCTCCCAGAAGCGCTAAGGCCAGATTGAAGCTGAAGTATAAGAAAACCTCCATTCCCGCATGGCGAGCTGAAGATATCGGGGTCTCGGATCTCTCCGAGCTGAAGGCCGTTCGGGTCTCCGGATACGATCCCATCCCTGAGAAAGCTATAGAGTCGAAGGAGATAGATCCGGAGGACGAAAAGGCCTTAAAAGCCATGCTAAACGAGATCCTAAGCGGATAATTTGGAGGTGATTGAGCTTGCGATCCGACGTGATAGCCCTTTTGACGGACAGGCTGGGGGCCGACGTCGTAGATGCTCTGGAAGGGCTGATGGATGAGAAGATAAGGGCGAGCGCCGTGACAAAGGATGAATACAGGGAGATACTCTCCAGACTCGATCTGCTGGAGAATAACTACCAGCATCTGGCCAAGGATGTTTCAGAGCTGAAAGGTGAAGTCTCCCAGCTGCGAAGGGAAATGTTGGAATTTATGAGAGAGGTTAACGAGCGATTCGATGGTGTCAACGAACGAATCGATAAGATCAACGATAGGATTGATGAGCGCTTCGATCAGCTTAATGCCAGAATAGACTCAATGATCCGCTGGACGGTAGGGACGGTGGCCCTGTTCGGCATCTTAATATCCGCCCTGATGACCATATTGAAATTCTTCGGATGATTAGGAGGTAAGGATGAAAATCCTCGTTTACGGCGAACCTGAGGATGGAAAGGCAACCGATCTGACGCTTCAATGTTTGGCCAAGGGGATCGAACTGGCGGGTCAAACTGAGGGTGAATCGGCCTGTGTGCTTATAGGATATGGGGTTAAAGGCGTCGCGGACGAGCTGATCTCCTGCGGGGCGGATAAGATCTTCCTCGTTGAGGACGAAAGGTTATCCGGATATACCACAACCCCATATCGTAAGGCCTTCAGCGAGGTGATTCGGGAATACTCCCCCGATCTAATTCTGCTGCCCGCCTCCACGATCGGAGATGACCTCGCGCCGGCGGCGGCGACCGAGCTGAGATCCGCCTGTGTCCTCGATTGTAATGAGGTTAAGCTGCAGGATGGGGATATCGAGCTCGGTCGGGTTGAATTCGACGGCAAGGTTATCACCAGATTCTCCCCGGCTAAAAGGCCCGTTATCGCCACCTTTAAGGACGGGATATCTGAGCCGGCTAAACCTCTGGCCGGCCGTCAGGGGGAGGTGATTCCGGTTGAGGTAAGCTTAAAGGATGAGGATCTGATCGCAAGAGTCGTCAGGCGCGATGTCGCCCGTAGGACGGTTGATCTCAGGGCGGCCAAGGTCATCGTCGCGGGCGGCGCCGGAGTTGGATCGAAGGAGAACTTCAAGCTGGTGGAGGAACTGGCTGAGGTTCTGGGAGGTGAAGTCGGCGCCACAAGGGCAGCCGTGGATGCCGGATGGACGACGCACGACAGGCAGATAGGTCAGACCGGCGTGACGGTCAAGCCGGAGCTGTATATCGCATGTGGCATAAGCGGCGCCGTTCAACACAGGGTCGGGATCATGGGAGCCAGGAAGATCGTCGCCATAAACATCGATCCCAACGCTCCGATATTCCGATTCGCGCATTATAAGATCGTCGGCGACCTGACCGAGGTGATACCCAAACTGATAAAGCTTGCTAAGGAGATGAGGTGAGGACATGGGGGATAACTTCTACCTGGATAACCCCGATTTGAAGTTTAACATGGAGAGATGGGTCGATTGGAAATCCATCGTCGAGCTGAAGGTCGATCTCGATTCAGATGAATGCCCGTTCAGCTCCGTCGAGGAGGCGATCGAAACCTACACCGAGATGCTTGCCGATCCTGTGGGCGAGTTGGCCGCCCAGAGATTTGCTCCCAGGGCTGAGGAGATAGATAGGGAAGGATGTGCCTTTGAGGACGGCGTGGTTAAGCTTCCTGAGGCGATGGAGCGTAACTTGAAGGAACTTAGCGAGGCGCAACTGATGGGCATTACATTGCCTGAGGAATACGGTGGACTTAATTTCCCAAAGACCTTCTACACGGCTGCCACTGAGATCGTATCGCGCGCCGATGTCTCGCTGATGAATTTCTTCGGCCTGCAGGGTATAGCTGAAACCATCGCCCTCTTCGCCTCGGAGGAGCTCAAGGAGAGATATCTGCCCGGGCTGTGCTCCGGGGAACTTACGGGCGCCATGGTGTTGACTGAGCCGGACGCGGGAAGCGATCTGGCAGCGATTCAAACCCGAGCGATCTACGATCCAGGGACCGATACCTGGAGGATCAGGGGAACCAAACGGTTCATCACCAACGGCTGCGGGGATGTGTTGCTCGTTTTGGCCCGGAGCGAGGACCCGGAAAGATACGGCGGGGGCAGGGGATTAAGCCTGTTCCTGGTGGAGAAAAGCGACGCCGTAAAGGTCAGAAGGATCGAGGATAAGATGGGCCTCCACGGTTCCCCCACCTGCGAGCTCTATTTCGACGATGCCCCAGGGTATCTGATCGGAAGGAGAGGGAGGGGGCTGACCAGATATACAAGCTGGCTGATGAGCGCCGCGAGGCTCGCCATAGCGGCTCAATCACTCGGAATCTGCGAGGCCGCCCTCAGGGAGGGGATCAGGTTCGCCGAGGAGAGGGAGCAGTTCGGGAAAAAGATCAAGGAATTCCCGCAGGTCGTTGAGATGCTCGTGAACATGCAGGTGTACACCGAGGCGGTCAGAGCTCTGACATATGCGGCCAGCCAGGCAGTTGATCTACAGGAGGGAGCCGAGCGCAAGGGATTGAAGGCCGAGGCAAGGAGGTATTCAAAACTTGCCGAAGCCCTCACTCCGATGGCCAAGTACTACTCCACCGAGAAGTGCATAGCCATCGCCAACGATTCACTCCAGATCCATGGGGGCAGCGGCTACATGAAGGATTACCCGATCGAGAGGATCTACCGCGATGCCAGGATAACCAACATCTACGAGGGAACCTCCCAGATCCAGGTCAACTGGGCGATACTCAGGATAATCAAGGGCGATCTGGATGAGACGTTGGATGAGATGCGTTCCAAAGATTTCGGCAAGCTTGAAGATCTCGCCTCGCTTGCACGACAGGGGCACGATGCTCTAAAACAAGCTGTGGAGCACCTCAGAGCATCAGATACCGACTATCGGGATCTCATGGCGCGCAAAGTCGTGGATATCGCCGCGGACGTCTACATCTCATATCTGCTTTTGGATCAGGCAACTTTATGGGATAGAAAGGAATCTGTAGCGGGGAAGTTCATATCCGATGCGTTGCCCCGGATCAAGATGAACCTCGAGCATGTCCTCAGCGATGATAGAAGGATTTTGGAGGAGTTCGACCGGATCGTTGACACATCGGCAGCCCAGTTATAAGATCCCAATGTAGGCATACAGTACGATATACGGAGGGATCGTCGAAACAAAAAAGGACGGGTGTTAAACCCGTCCATTCGGATTTTTGAGGTTTCTTTTCCTTCCCGGCTTTTCTATCTCGAGTTGAGCGTTGCCCAAGCCGTAGCTCCGACTATGGCTGCCAAGAAAGCCAATATTCTCTTGTTCCTGGATGGTTTCTCATAGGGCCATTCCGCCCGTTTGATCTTAGCATCCAGCTCTGAAACCGCTTTCTCAACGGCGGATACCCTTCTGGAGGTCGACTCCATTTCCTCCCTCAGCCTTGCCAGCTCCTCGGCCTTGGCTGCGATCTCCTCCATCCTGGAGTTCATCGTCTCCTCAAGGGCGCTGATTTTCTCCTCCAGCTTCTTGTTGGCATCGGCAAGCTCAACTATCTGTGACACACTGGCCTCTTTGGTCCGGGACATGGATCTCCGCATCTGCTCCATCCTCTTTTCAGAACCGGTCATCCTTCTCTCCAAACTGGAGGTAGATCTCCTCACCTGATCTATCTTCCTCTGGTTTGTCCTCAGAGCCGCTCTGATCCCCCTGTTTTGGGCCTTAAGCTCGTTCAGCGATTTTCTAAGCATGTTCAGTTCTTCGGAGGCTTGCGCGAATTGATCCGAGAGCTTCTCGTAGGATTCCCTCAGCTTTGCCAGCTCCTTCTCCAGCTCGCTCTTCATCTCCTTGGCGACCTCGATCGGCACCTGCATCTTCTCGCCCGGATAGATCAGATCGGGGTTTGTGTAATCGTTATACTTTTTGAACTCAGGCCATCTTCTGGGGTCTGAGAGGTATTTACCGGCCAGATGCCAGAGGGTATCCCCCTTCTCTATGGTTATGACTTTGACGGGTTTGTCGGTCGGTTTCATCGTGATCTTAGCATACGATGAGACGACCAACGGTCCCCAGCCTAGCATCAGGCATATATAGGCGATGATTCCGACCTTTAACAGATCGATGAGCTGTCTGATCCTCATGGTCTCATCCCCTTCCCCTTAGTAGGTATAGGAAAGCGACATAAAGTGTGTGCTTCCGCCTATGCGGTTGACCGTATCGTCCTCAGGGCTATAGGCGTAATCGAGCTGTAATCCGGCGACCCTAACGCCGAAACCCGCAAAGAGGCTGCGTCTGTCGCCCGTGTGAGATCCACCCGCCCTGAGGGCCAGGGCTTTGCCCAACCAGTATTCAACTCCCAGCTTAACGGAGAGCGTGCTTTCATCCACAGAGGAGAACTCCTTCGTGATATCGAAGGCGAAGGTGGCCTTGTTGCCCTGTAGGAACTGGACGGCAACGCCGAGATCCAGCATCGCCGGAACGGAATCCCCACCGATTTTGCCGAGCAGATTCCTCAGAGCTCCTCCACACGTCACGGTGTTATCGAAAGCCCTGTATATAACGCCTACGTCCACCCCACCGAATCCCATCGATCTGTCGTCATACCCTTTGGCGGAGAACTTATCGGTGAGGATCTTCATACCGGCCCCGAAGTTCAGCTTCTCCGCGGCATATCCATATGACAGCGCTATGGCGTTAGAGCTATGATTGAACTTCTCGGTGGGCTTGCCGGATTTGTCCCATCCCATTATATCCTCCGTCCCGGAGTTGATCCAGGCGAATCCCACCGCTCCTTTCCCCTGCAGATTCTTGACGACGCCGATGAAGCTATGTTTTCTGTCGAAGGAGAGTTTAGATGTATAAAGCGTGAAGGCCAGATCCTCTATGCAGGGTAATCCCGCCGGGTTCCAGACGCTTGATGTGGCATCATCGGAGACCGCGACGAAAGCCTTACCCATGGCTATGGATCTGGCTCCCGCTCCCATGCGCAGATACGGTGCTGCGTCTCCGGCGAAACCGGCGGAGATCAGTCCCAAAAGGGATAAAGTTGTTATTACGATCCCGATCATTCCCTTGCGAACCATTCCTCAACCTCCTTTGCCCCAGATCGTGGGGGTGTCGAGGGACGATGTCCCCCGACACCCAAAAAGGATCTTCACCTGTAGAGGGCTATCTTCAGAACCGTGGTCTTGGGCTCATCTGTGGCGGATTTAACGATGATCTGGCAGAAGTAAACGCCTTTGGCCAGCTCATCGCCGTCCTCGCTCTTGCCGTCCCACGTCTCACTCACCAACCCTGGCATCATCTCCTCTGAATCGGCGAGCGTTTTGACAAGCCTCATCGAGAAGTCGTATATCTTCACCGTCACCACGGCAGCTTGTGTGATCGTGAACTCTATCTTCGCCGGGCCCTCCGTCGGATTGAACGGGTTCGGGTAGACCTTAGGAGTTTGAACGACCAGCTTTTCGGCCTCCACGTAGAACTTCCACTCCCGCTCCATCTTATTTCCGACCTTATCGGCCAGTTCGATCTTAACCGTATGCTCATCCGGAGTCATCTCCTCAGCAGGCACATAGGCGGCTCTGCCGGCATCCTTCTTCAATTCCGCCGTAACGTCCTTTCCGTCCAGATACATCTTCACCGAGCTGATATCCACGCCTGCAAGATCATCGGTATAGGTGACCACTACCGGAGCCTTGGGTTTGACGAACTGCCCATCCATGGGCGTGTAGGAGAGGATGGTAGGCGGATTCTCCTCCAGCTTGAACTTCCACTCCTGTGAGGTCTTATTTCCGACCTTATCGGCGAGCTCGACTTTCACCTTATGTTCGCCCTTAGTGATCGGGCTGGTGGGTGTATAAGTCGCCTGTGTGGCCGACGTCTTTGCGCTTACCTTCTTGCCGTCCAGATAAAGCGTCACGGAGTTCTCATCGACACCCGAGCGATCGTCCGCGTAGGATACAACGATCATGGGTTTCAGCTCTCCGATCAACCCCGTCGGGCTCATGGTGACCACGCTCGGTGGGAGCGTATCGAGCTCCACCGTGAAGCTCCACTCCACCGTGGCGGAGTTATCATACTCATCGGTCACGGTAACCTTCACCTGAACCTCGCCTTCCTTCAACGCCGCCACCTTGAAGCTCGCCGTGCCTCCCGT
>JAGGXZ010000166.1 GCA_021162805.1 Candidatus Poribacteria bacterium | reverse complement strand
GTCAAGAGTTTCTCAGGATTTTGATCTCCCTCTTTTGTCTGTTTCCCGCTCTATGGTTGCTTTCTTCATCCCTCTCTCAAACTGGGGGTGAACCAGCTTGGCTAAGGTTGACCGCTGGGATATGGATTTTGTATAATTGTTAAGGTCAGGTTTTTGTCCTTAGAAGCTAGGTTTCTTCCCATTGACAAAATCGGAGGTATAGGGTATCTTATAAGGGCGAATTCTCTCTGGGAGATCGGTAGCTCATGTTCGAGAGTTTGACCGAGAAACTCCAAAATACCTTCAGAAGGATAAGAGGACAGGGCAGGCTGACGGAGAAAAACATTAACGATGCTCTGCGCGAGGTGAGGCTTGCCCTGCTCGAAGCGGATGTGAACTACAAGGTCGTTCGGGATTTCATCAATAAGGTCAAGGAGAAAGCGATCGGTCAGGAGGTGATGCGGAGCCTCACCCCCGATATGTTGATAATGAAGATAATAAATGATGAGCTGACACAGCTGATGGGGGGTGAGGTCGAGAGACTTCGGGTAAATCCGAACGGCACTACCATCATAATGCTGGTCGGGCTTCAGGGCTCAGGTAAAACCACCGCAGCGGCCAAGTTGGCCAGAAAGTTCAAATCGGAGGGCAAGAGACCGCTTCTCGTTGCGGCGGACGTGTATAGACCCGCCGCTATCAAACAGCTCCAGGTTCTGGGCGATCAGATAGATGTGCCCACCTTCTCGATGGGAACGGCCATGAAACCCGAAGACATATGTGAGGCCGCCGTAAGGCATGCTCGAAACAACGGATACGATTTCGTGATAATAGATACCGCCGGGAGGTTGCACATCAACGAGGAGTTGATGCAGGAGCTGGAGAGGATCAAGGAAAGGATACAGCCTCATGAGATTCTGCTTGTAGCCGATGCGATGACCGGCCAGGACGCTGTAAACGTGGCAAAGGAATTCGATGAAAGGCTGGATATCACAGGTGTGATGTTGACCAAGCTGGACGGAGATGCTCGCGGCGGTGCGGCGCTGTCCATAAAGGCCATCACCGGTAAACCGATAAAGCTCGCCGGAGTGGGCGAGAAGCTGGACGCCCTGGAGGAGTTCCATCCCGATCGAATGGCTTCCAGGATACTCGGTCGCGGGGACCTGCTGACGCTCGTCGAAAAGGCCGAAAGGGCGATCGATGAGGAAAAGGCGAAACAGCTTGAGAAAAAGCTGATTGAAAAGCGGGAGTTGGATTTCGAGGATATGCTCGAACAGATAAGGCAGATAAAGAGGATGGGCACCTTGGATCAGCTGATCGATATGATCCCGGGCCTGGGGAGGTTAAAGGGCAAGGGGCTTCAGGCCGATGAGGAACAGTTGAAAAAGGCCGAGGCGATAATAAACTCGATGACCCCTCAGGAGAGGAGAAATTACAGGATAATAAACGGCAGCCGCAAGCTTAGAATCGCTCGGGGGAGCGGCACTTCCGTCCGAGATGTCAACAGGTTAATCCAGCAGTTGATACAGACAAACAAGTTGGTGAAACAGCTAACCGGCGTCAGGTCAAAGAAGGCCAGAAGAAAGATGAAGAACCTCTTCCCATTCACGATGTAGGAGGTGATAGGTTGCCCGTTCGAATCAGGTTACAACGCGCGGGGAGGAAGAAACGGCCCTTCTATCGGGTTGTAGTTGCCGATTCCAGAAGCCCGAGGGATGGGCGGTTTATCGAGAAGATAGGATACTATGATCCAATACCCGATCCCGCTGTCGTGGTAATCGACGAGGAAAGAGCGATCAGATGGCTGATGGTGGGCGCACAACCCACCGATACAGTCAAAAGCCTGCTCTCGAAACTCGGTATATGGGCCAAATTCACGGCACTTAAAGAGGGCAGGGCCCAGCAGCAGGAAGAACAAACCCAAACTGAGGTAGATCAAACTGAAACCGAAACCACTGAAACTGAAGGAGGTGCCTCTTGTTAAAGGAGCTTGTCGAATACATCGCCAAGGCGCTTGTTGACCATCCCGAACAGGTCAACGTGAATGAGGTAGACGGCGAAAAGACCACTATACTTGAACTGAGCGTCGCTGAGGATGACCTCGGCAAGGTCATAGGAAAGGGTGGCCGAACGGCCAGAGCGATGAGAACCATACTGAGCGCTGCCGCAACGAAGGCTAATAAGAGGGCGGTTCTCGAGATACTGGAATGAGGTCAACATAAGCTCAAACGGCTAATCTGCCCTGACGGCAGATTAGCCTATTTTTTGGCCCGGATTGAGCCATGTCGCTTATCGTTAAAAGGCCGGTAATCCTGAAGAATATCGTGACGGAGACCTTTAAGAAACAGCTCATCGAAGAGCTCTCCGCCGCCATTAAACAGATAGATATGCATCTGGAGCAGATGGAGTTCCAAATGCGCCGAACTATATCCGAACTGGAGAAGAACGATCCTAGACGGGCAAGGGTAGCCAGAGAAGAGATGATGCTGGAACGGCAGAGACAAGAACAGATCAGACATAACCTTCAGAAAAAGCTGGAAGAGGTCTCCAAGCTGGAAATCGGTTCGGAATTCATAACCGGAACCTACGACGCACCGGTTAAGATCGAAGTCGGCGATAACATACGCCAGAAGCTATCCCAGGCGGAGATCATCGTCAAGGATGGCATCGTCGTGGGAATCCGCGAGTAGATGAGGATAGATATCATCACCATATTCCCCGAGATGGTCGAATCCGTGCTCTCCTTCGGCCTCATAAGGCGCGCAAGGGGAAAGGGACTATTGAAGGTGCATGTCCATAACCTAAGGGATTACTCGACCGACAGACACAGAGGCGTAGATGATTACATCTACGGTGGCGGCCCGGGAATGCTCCTTAAACCTGAGCCGATCTTCAACGCCGTCGAGGCGCTGAAAACCCCTGGGTGTCGCGTGATACTGATGAGCCCGCAGGGAAACCGATTCACTCAGCGCCATGCCGAGAGGCTCTCGCTCCAGGAACATCTCATCTTCCTCTGCGGCAGATACAAAGGGGTCGATGAGAGGGTGAGAAAAGCGCTGGTGGACGAGGAGATCTCCATAGGGGATTATGTCCTCAGCGGGGGGGAACTGCCAGCGCTGGTGGTGGTGGAGGCCATTGTTAGACTTATACCGGGAGCGATAGGCGATTATGACTCGGCGCAGGGAGACTCCTTCGGGACGGATATGCTCCTGGATTGCCCTCATTACACCAGACCGGCCCAGTTCCGAGGGATGAGGGTGCCGGAGATACTGCTGATCGGCGATCACAAAAAGATCACGAAATGGAGGAGGGAACATTCGCTCAAAAGAACCCTCAGCAGAAGGCCAGATCTCCTGAAAGAGGCCCTATTGACGGACGAAGATCTGGATATGCTGGAAAAATGGCAGAAGGAGTTGATGGAAGATGAGACCGATTGAGATCGTGGAGGAAAAGTTAAAGAGAACCGACTTGCCTGAATTCGGCCCCGGCGACCTTGTGAGGATCAGCTTCAAGGTCGTTGAGGGTGGCAAGGAGAGGGCACAGTCATTTGAGGGTGTGGTGATAAGGCGAGCCCACGGTGGGCTGAGGGAAACCGTTACCCTGAGGAAGACATCGTATGGTGTCGGCGTGGAGAGGATCTTCCCGCTCCACTCGCCGATGATCGACAAGATAGAGGTCATAAGGAGAGGCGCCGTCCGGCGCGCCAGACTTTATTATCTGAGGGAGAGAAGAGGTAAATCAGCGAGGATTAAGGAAAAGCTCGTGCGCAAGTGAACATGAGACCTTTAGCCCCGCCTCAGATCCTGAGATATGAATCGCAGCTCTGGAAACAGGGATGTGATCTCGTGGCGGGGGTGGATGAGGCGGGGCGTGGCCCATTAGCAGGGCCGGTTGTCGCAGCAGCGGTTATCCTCCCCAAAGACCTCTATATCCCTGAAGTCTACGATTCTAAGAGCATCTCACCGACCAAACGTGAGATCCTCTTCGAGCGGATTTGTCAGGCAGCCATATCCATAGGCATAGGGGTCGTGGATAACCATGAGATAGACAGAATAAACATATTGCAGGCCTCCCTTAAAGCGATGAAAATGGCTGTGGAGAAGCTTTCACCTCAACCCGATTTCGTTCTCGTCGACGGAACGCATCTCCCCGACTTGGAGATCGAATGCATGGCGATCAAAAAGGGGGATCGACTTTCGCTCTCCATAGCTTCCGCCTCCATTATCGCTAAAGTGACGCGGGATAGGATGATGGTTGAGTTCGATAGGATCTATCCTCAATACGGATTCGCGAAAAACAAGGGTTACCCGACCCCTCAACATTATGAAGCTCTCTCCGAACACGGGCCGTGTCCGATACACAGAAGATCGTTCAGACTAAAAAGGAGATCGGCTTTTTAGGCGAGGAGATCGCCGCCGATTTCCTCAAACAAAAGGGCTACAGAATCCTCGAAAGGAACGTCAGGATAGGTCGGGGCGAGATAGACCTTATAGCTCTCGACGGGGAAACCCTGGTCTTCGTGGAGGTTAAGACCCGAAAGGGATTTGGGTTCGGCCATCCGAGCGAGTCGGTCACATACAGAAAACGCAGACAGCTCTCGAGGCTCGCCCTGCTTTATCTTCAAAGGCGTGGGATCTCCGACGTGAGCTGTAGGTTTGATATCATCTCCGTTCTCCTCACCTCTCAAGGCGAGGCGAAGGTGGAGCACATAGAGAATGCCTTCGAACTCGATCCGAGGTATGTAAGTTGATGAGACGAGCTATTATTCACCTTCTGCTCTTCTCCCTCCCTATATTCTGTTACGCTTTGGAGCCGGAGATCTATCACTGGCGCTCTTTCAGCAGACTGGACGGCCTCGCCGGCAATGACATACGGACGATCTTCCAGGATGACGAGGGTAGAATATGGATTGGAACGTCAAGCGGCCTAAGCCTGTTCGATGGGATATGGCGCAGCTTCCCCTCCCGCTATGACACGATCAGCAATGAGATACACTCGATATGTGAGGGGCCCTTGGGAAGACTTTGGATCGGAACCGATAGAGGTGTCGCCGTCTTCGACGGAAGATCATGGCAGAACATCACCTTCGGGGATGACCCGTTGGGGAATTATGTCCTATTCGCCGTCCCAGATCAGGATGGGGTGTGGATCGGCACCTATCGGGGCGCAAATCACTTCGACGGCAGAGCATGGAAGCTATGGAACCAAAAGGAAGGTTATCTCTACACCGGCGTTAGGAGCATGTTGAGGGATTCATCGGGACAGCTCTGGTTTGGAATGGAAGCCTCCGCCCTTTACTCCGTCCTGATCAGCCGATTCGATGGGAGAAAATGGACGAGATACACCGTCACGGACGGCTTGCCGGAAGGACCGACGCTGAAGCTGATCGAGGACAGAGAGGGGAGGATATGGATGGCCACCCCGATGGGAGTGGGGATCTTCGACGGGATGAACTGGAGCAAAATGACCTTCTCCGACGAGGTGGTGGCTATGGATATCGATCCGGACGGGAGGATCTGGGTGCTCACCCGATCCAGCCTGATGAGATACGAGGGCGGGAAATGGATCGAGGTGTTATTGCCACAACAGGCTCGGAAGGCTCAATCGCTGTTCATAGACCGTTCCGGCGGCATATGGGTGGGAACGAGGGAAAACGGGTTGTTTTTCTGCGACAGAACGGTGAGAATTCACCTCATCCCCGATGTAAGGGCTATATCGAGTGATGGATCGGGCAGAATCTGGATCGGAACTGAAAGCGGAATCAGATCCCTTGAGGGAGAAAATGTGATCTCCATCGGACAGGTCAGGTCGATCTGTCCGGAAGGAGATAGCGTCTGGGTTGCCTTCAAAGGAGGATTGGCGAGGATTGACGGGGAAGGGCGTATCATCGAGAGGATAGAGGGGCTACCATATGAGGACGTGAGGGTCGTATACAGGGACTCGGCAGGTAGGATGTGGGTGGGGGTCGGTCTCTTCGTCTCCGGCCCAGGCGGTATAGCGAACAGGTTCTCCTCGTTGATTCTGATCTCCCAATCCGATCGGAAGGTCTATCCCCTCGATGCCACCCCCTCCTCGATTGTAGAGGATAAATCGGGAGGTATATGGGTGGGCACCTTAGGGGGAGGTCTCGCCAGGATATCCGGCGATAGATGGCTGTGGTTCAACCGGAAAAACGGATTGCCCGGTGACATAGTCACGTCCCTCATGTGCGATGATATGGGTAGGATCTGGGCGGGAACGACCCAAGGCGTGGGGATCTTCGACGGGATGAGGTGGAAGACGTTAAGCGTCTTCACGAAGGATCTGCTGGATAACAGGGTTCAATCCATCGTTCAGGATAATCTCGGCAGGATCTGGGTGGGCACGCGCGAGGGGATATCCGTCATATGGGACGGCGTTTCAACGGCCTTCACGACCGTCGATGGGCTTCCTTCCAATGACGTAACCTCCCTTTTCGTGGATAAGATCGGCAGGGTCTGGGTGGGAACCTCAGCCGGTCTCGCCGTATATTCCCGCGAGACGCGCGAACCACAGACTAGAATCACATCCGGGCCGAGGGGGGTCATAGGCACCACATCGGCTTTCTTCGAGTTTGAGGGAGGCGATGCCGATACCCCATCTGAGGAGCTGCTCTTTTCATGGAAGATGGATGACGGACCGTGGTCTCAGCTTTCACCGGTGAGGTTCGCGAACATACCCTATCTCCAAGATAAGATGAAACACACCTTCTACGTCAGGGCATACGATAAAAACGGAAATTTCGATTCCACACCCGCGTCGGTCTCCTTCTACGTCAACGCCGCATCTCCGGTTGCGGATATAACCGATCCGATCAGAGACTCCGTCGTCGGAGGCACCGTTTCTCTGAAAGGAACAGCATATGATGACGATTTTCGGGACTACACGCTGGAGGTGGATGGGGTTCCCCTCATCCGTTCGGAAAAACCTGTCAGGAACGGACTGCTTGGCGAATGGGATACGAGATCATCGGCGGATGGCGAACACGTCCTATCCCTGAAGGTCAGGGACAGGATCGAGGGGCCGTTTGACGTAGAGCATGAAAGCGAGGTCTCGATCAAATTGACCGTGGATAACACCCCTCCCCAGGTTAAGCTGATACATCCCCTACCCGATCAGAAAGTTCAGGGTGAGGTGGAGGTGAGGTTTTCGTTCGATGACGCTCATCCCAAAAGCTATCTCGTCGAGTATCGTCAGGAGAAGATCATCTCGCCTCCTCGTCTCCAATCCTCGATGGAATCGGCCAAATGGAGGAGAATCGCCTCAGGCGAGCTGAAATCAGGCGAAGATCAGATTTCATTGACCTGGATGACATCGCAGCTCTACGGAGAGATCTCCCTGAGGGTGAGCGTCACCGATGAGGCCGGCAATATCGGGCGGAGAGAGATAAGTTTGTTTCTGGACAATGAGCTCGCCAAACCGGTGGTTTCAATTCTTTCGCCCGCCTCAGGCGACGTCATATCGGGCGACGTCCAGATCATCGGCACCGCTGAAGATCCAACGCTTACGAACTATGTGCTCGAGTACAGAAAAGCCTCCGGGGGCGATTGGAAAGTTATAGAGAACGTGGCCTCAAGCGGCGTTAGGGAAGGGGCGCTGGGCGTTTGGGATACCCGACGGGTTGAGGACGGAAGATATCAGATCAAACTGACCGGATACGACGATAACGGGTACTTCTCCTCCATATCTGTGAACTTGATCGTCGATAACACCCCTCCGACCCTCGACCTCGCCTCCCCCTCTGACGGGGAAGTCGTGCCAGGGGCGACGGAGACGAGGATCGAGGGGACGGCATGGGATATCAACTTTGAGAGATTCACGGTTGAATATTCGACGGATATCGAATCGGGGAAATGGCTGCCGATCGCCCTATCCAAATCGCCCGTCAGGGATGGCATCCTGGCGACGTGGAATACCTCTGGGATCTCCGGAAAATGTCTGCTGAAATTAACGGCGGCGGATAAGGCAGGATTGACCTCCCAGATCATAAGGGAGATCTACATCGATCCCTCGCCCGCCAGGGTGGAGATAAGATCGCCCCAGGAAGGAGATGTCGTAAGCGGCGATGTGGAGATCAAGGGCGTCGTATACGATGAGAATCTCGGCTCATACACGCTCACCTTCTCTCCAGAACAGGGAGGGGAATGGACGCTGATCGCAGAGGGCTCTGAATCCAAGGAGGGGACCTTGGGAATTTGGAAGACACGCGGCCTGAACGGAAGGTATCTCCTGAGATTGGATGCTCAAGACACGGCAGGCCACAAGAGCTCAACCTCGATGGAGGTCATCGTGGATAACACCCCTCCCACTATCATTATGCTTTCGCCTCTCTCCGGACGACAGGTGGTGGGAGATGTGAAGGTGAAATGGAGGGTGGAGGACATCACACAGGTTCGCTACGTTGTTGAGTTCGGCAGGGGGGAGAATCCCGAGACCTGGTATAAATTGACGGACGGTTCCGTATCCAAACCATCTCAGATGCTGCTCGCCGTATGGAACGTCTCAGGCAGATCAGGTCCCTACGCTTTGAAGATCAGAGCGAAAGATGAAGCGGGATTTGAAACCGTATCTTCCGTTAGCGTGATCGTGCCTGAACCTATAAACGGTGAGAAGGGAGGTCAGGTCAGCTCGACGGATGGTCAGGCCAGGCTGATTCTCCCTCCCAGATCCATTCGACTCCCGTCTGTCCAGATCGCCATAAATCCGATTCAGATGAGAGGGAGAACGTCATACCTGGTCGAGCCCAAGGGGATCCGGTTTGATCCGACGAAACCCGCTATCCTTTCCATCCTTGCAGATGGATCGAATCGAAACGAGAGGTTGATCGTGGAACGCTGGGATGAAACAGCTCAAAGCTGGAAGCCGATAGGCGGCAGCTTATATCGAGGTTTCATCTCAGTATCCATAACCTCAGGGGGGATATACGGGATCGGGCAGGCCACACCGCCTCCAAACGAGGGGAGAAGGAGTATAGAAGATCTAACATGCCAGCCGAGGGCGATCATCCCAGGCGAAGGGATCTACCGAAAAACGTGGATCTCCTTCAAGATGAACAGGGATGCCAAGGTGGAGGTTAAGGTATATGATATGTCGGGCAGGGTTCAAAGGCATCTCCTCCGGGGCAGAAGATTACGTCCGGGCGTCGTAACCATCCCATGGGATGGAAGGGATAATGGAGGAAACCTTCTGAGCTCCGGTCCATATCTCATATCCGTAAAAACCGAAGGGGAAACTCTGAGAACAGGGGTTATAATCTGGAGACGGTAAGGGCAACTCTCATTTTGACGGTCATCATCCTCCTCGCCGGCATTTGCGCCGGAGATCAATCAAGGCCGATGGGAGGAGCTAAGGCCATCGGGTTAGGCGGAGCCTTTGTGAGCATAGCCGACGATTCAACCGCCATAGGATGGAACCCTGCCGGTATATCCAGGATGAGACGCTTTGTGCTCGGTAACGACCACTCGAGGCCCTTCGGCATCACCTCCTTCAATCGGCTTTCACTTATCATCCCTTCGTCGGAGAGAATCGCCTTTGGGTTGAACTGGGATAGACTCACTATGAAGGACGAAGAGGTGGGTTTTAGGAGGGATGAGGTGAGTTTCTGCTACAGTTTCACCCCTCTGCCTTCCCTATCCCTCGGTCTCAATCTTAAGTATCTCTCAGATGGTGCCTCGCTTAACGGGGTTAAGCTCGGTAGCTCCTACGGATGGGGGATGGACTTCGGGATCATCGGAAAGCCGTATCGGCTGAGGGGTGGGATTATAGGAGTGATGGTTCAGGATGTGATCAGTTTAGCGGGCGGTCATGTTCGATCGGGAATGGCGGTCAGACACGATTCAGGGTTCACCGAGAAACTGTTTAAACCCAGGTTTCGGATCGGAGGGGCATATCGCCTGAAGGGGAAGGTGCTCTTAAGCGCTCAGTTGGACGAGATGATAAGGATAGGCGCTGAGCTCTCCATGCCACCGATCAGCCTGAGAGCAGGGGTTCAAAAGGAGAGGGGAGGCGAAGGGATGGCGGTCACGGCGGGGTTCGGCGCCAGATACAAAGGCGTGGAGTTTAACTACGCATGCATGATCCCTAAAGACCTGCCCACCGTTTCCTACATCACCATCTCCTTCAGCGCCGACTATCAGAAGCCGCCTGTAAGGATAGAGGCCGTGAAGCTGAAGGAGATATATCCCGTGCACAGATACTTTTACCTGCACGGCGACGATCGAGCTCCGATCATACAAGCTCCGTTAAACCGAAGGATGAAGTTTAACCTCCATCCGCTTGACTCCATAGGCAGGATATGGATGGTCAACGAGAGCAGGGAGCTGGTGGAGGTCAGGGTGAAGCTTTTCATAGATGGGTTCACCCCGAATGAGGGCACCGTAGCGGTGGAGAGGGTTGAAGTATTGCCCAGACGTAGGGTATCCGTGCCCATAAGCCGGTTGTTTTTAAAGGAAGATGTCCTAAAGCTCAACCGATATGTCCCCGTTGAGGTAAGGGTGGAAGTAGCGGATCTATCGGATGAGATGCGCAAAAAGGCCACGGCGACAGCCAGGACGGTGATCCGAAGCGTCAATAGCCTTCTGATGGATGATGTGGCGAAGCTCGCCTCCTTCATCAGTTCCAAGGATGAGGTCGTTAGGAGCTTCGCCCTCGGATCGCTTGATTTAGCTGGGGATTTGAATCAAGATGCGAAACTACACCCGGCCCTTTTCAAGGCGATAACGCTTTTCGACGCCCTATATGGCATGAGTTATGCATCCGATCCCAATGTGCCCTTCGAGAGCGGCACGGTCGACGAGGTGATGTTTCCTCGACAGATCCTGAGTGCAAGGAGAAAGGGTAGGATGTTCGGCGACTGCGACGATTCAACTGCGCTCTTTTGCTCGTTGTTGGAGTCGGTGGGAGTTCATACGGCGCTGATCAAACAGCCGAAGCATGTGCTGATGGCCTTCCAACTCGACGGACTGACGCTTGAGAGGGCCCAGGAGATCGGGCTGGACGAGGAAAGCTATATCCCAATCGGCGGTTACGTCTGGATACCCATCGAGACGACCCTGATCAAAAAAGGGTTCGCTGAAGCCTGGAGGGTGGGAATCAAGAGGATGAAACTGGGGGTTGAGGACATAACCACCGTCCAGAACGCCTGGGAGAAATATGGCTCGCCGGACGTGGCCGCCGTCAATAATTGGCCGGATACCTACTCGTTGCCTCCAAAGGGCAAACTGGTCGAAAGGATTCAAAGGGATATCAACGATCCATGGATTTCACGCTGGAGAGGTGTGAGATGATGAGAATCATAACGGTCACGGCGATCTTAACGTCCATGTTGATAAGCGCTTCAATGGCTCTCTGCGGAGATTCCGCCCAGATCGTGTTCGTCTTCGGCAAGGTTGAAGCCTTCAGAGTTGAAAAAGGGGGGTGGGGTTTTCTCAAAAGCGGTGAGCTTCTACGGGGAGAGGATATAATCAGAATGCCTCCCGGCGCTATATTAAGGCTGAAAGACGATAGGGGGGAGATGCTCCCTGTCTTTACAGGCAGCCGCGAACAGAAGGTATCTGAGATGATCGCCATAGGCAGAAACAAACTTGAGAAGCTCAAGATCGAGAACGTGGCTTCCAACGGGATCGCGGCCGTAGATGCCCTGCCCGCCGGTAGCTACTCGCCTGCTGAAAGGAAGGTGTCAACTGAAGTTTACACTAAGCTTTCAAAGGATGAGGTTGAGACACTAGAGAGATCGATCGAATCGCTGATCCCAGATCTGTGTGCCTCGGTATCGAAGTTAATCCCTGCGGCCAAATTGCAGATCAGCAAGGCTGAAAGGGGATATCCTCCTCCTAACCTCTTGCAGGCGAGTCTGATTTTTGGTATTTTATTTGATGATGAGATCTATCCCAGGCTTGCCTCTCAGATCAGGAACATACTGCCTGTCAGGGATGAAGAGCTGGAGAAACTCGTCGTTTACAGGTTATTGCTGGGATGTGTGGGAGTTGAGGCGAGATTGGAACCGACAAAGGACGGGATCGTCTACCTGTCTATCGATTCAGGGCTGAGGAGGAATCAGATGCGACTGATCACGGCAAATAAAAATCTCGTCATATCGAACGACAAACTGATGATACCGATCTGGATTCGCCCCGATAAGCCTAATTTCACCTATGCCTGGTATCGCGGGGCAAAGTTGGTCCGGGAAGGGCCGAGATTATGAGGGAGCACCTTTGGATAACCCTAATCTCCATTTTGATCTTCGCCCTCGTTTTGCTGGCCAGCAGATATAAGCTTTTGGAGTTCGTCGAGCTTAAAACGCTCGATAAGCGTTACTCCTATGCTTCTGAGCGTATCTCACCCTCCGATAGCATAGTCTTGGTGACCATCGACTCGAAAAGCCAATCCGTCCTCGGTTCCCTTCCCTGGTCACATGACGTGTATCTCGCCCTGTATAACGCTCTCAAGGAGGCCAATCCGAAGGCTGTCGGAATGATGATATGGTTCAACAGGGAATGGGAGGGCGGAGAGCTGGAGCTCGATCCGAATAACAACCTCTTCGTCATAAAACCGTATAGCCTACCTCCCGTTATAAAGAGGGATAGAATTCCGACGGTCACCTCGTGGTATCCGATCCCCTTAAAGTTTGAGCTCGCCAGGGGGAAGAGCTACAGCTATATGACGTATAGCCCTGAGGATGGGATATACCGCAGCGCTCAGATGGTGGTCAGGGATAGAAACGGAGGGTTTAGATTTCCTATAGAGCTTCTGATGACCTGCGAGTTTCTGGGCCTGGATGAAGGTCAACTCGCCCTTCGGTCGGGTTTTTGGAGAGGTCGATGCATAGAGGTGGGGGATCTTCTTAAAATCCCCGTGGATTCAGGTGGAAGGACGTATATAACCTATCTGCCGTCGGGGGACTCATTTAATTCCATATCCTTCGTGGATGTGTTGGAGATCTATCAGAACGGCGATCTGGAACAGCTTAGAAGGCTGTTTTCAGGCAAGATCGTCCTGGTCGGCGAGACTGAAAACGCATATAGGGTTCCCACACCTTCCGGCGAGATGACCGCCCTCGAGATAAGGGCCAACCTCGTAAACGATCTCGTGAAGAAGGCGTTCATCACACGGCTTACCTTCAAGGTTAATCTCATCTATACGGCCCTCTTCCTCATCCTCTCCGTCTTCATAACGCTGATGGTGTATCAATATGAGGGTAGGATCTCGCTTTTGGCGACGGCCTATACCGTCTTTCTCCTTTTCCATCTGGCCTTCTGTTTCTCGCTTTTCCAAAACTGGGGTATATGGCTGGATATGGTTACACCAGGGCTCTTCATATCGCTCAACGGCATCTCATGCACGCTGTTGCTGAACTACATAAACCTGAAGAAGACACAGAGACAGCTCGTTCAGTCGGAGAAGGAAGCGGCCTTCGGCGTGATGTCCGCTCAGGTGAGGCATGAGATAAGGAACATCCTCAACTCCATCAGAGCCCCTGCGGAGATGGTGAGGAACAACTTCCAGAAGGGCGATCCACTCGGAATGAAGGATAAACCTGGTGAGATCGTCTCCGAGATGAACGCCATCATAGAGAGGGTGATGAAGCTGAACGATATGATCGAAAACGAGCTCAGCTTCTTTCAGGAGGCGAGCTTAAGGATGCAACCCGTTCAGATCGAAGAGCTCATCCGATCGGCCGTGGAGATATGCCAGGAAGAGATAAAGAAAAACGGGGTGGAGCTCTTCATAGAGGTGGACCCCAGTTTGCCTCTCATAAGCGCCGATAGGGAGAAACTCAGGATAGCCTTCATAAACCTCATCCGCAATGCCTGTCAGGCCATGCCGGATGGCGGAACGCTGTTGATCTCGGCGGAATATTACTCCGAAAAAGGCGCCAGCTTCGTCAAGCTCTCCTTCAAGGATACCGGCTGTGGGATGTCAAAGGAGGTCAGGAAGAGGATATTTGAGCCCTTTTTCACAACGAAACCCAGAGGGTTGGGCCTTGGTCTCTCGAACGTCCAGAACATCGTCAAGCTCCACCACGGCAGGATAGAGGTCGAAAGCAAGGAGAACATCGGAACCACGTTCAGCCTCCTGCTGCCTCTTATGGCTGTCGAGGAGGTCGAGGGATGATAGGCGGGAGGATATTGATCGTCGAAGACGAGAGGGATATCTGTAAATACATCCAAAGGCATCTGATGATGGAGGAGGATCTAAACGTCGAGATCCGGTTCGCACATGATAGAGATACCGCCATGGAGGCCGTTGAGGAGGAAAAGTTCGACCTGATCATATCCGACCTCTGGATACCCGATTCGAGCGGCACTCTGGACAAAGAGGGCGGGCTGAAGGTGGTCGATAGGGCGATGGAGCTGCCCGATCCGCCCGAGGTCATCATTATAACCGGCCATGGCTCATCGAGAAGCGTCCTGGAGACGGTCGCCCGGATCGGCGTGTTCGATTATGTGGTCAAACCCATAGATTACGCCAATCTGGTCAACACCATCAGACGCGCCCTGGAGAAGAGGGAGAGCCTTTCCACACCCAAAACGAGCGAAGGGGTGAAGTTCAGAGAATATGAGATCATCGGGGCAACCCCTCAGATGATAGAGGTGATGAAAGCCATAGGTCGTTTTGCCAGATCGGATGAGACGGTGCTGATACAGGGGGAAAGTGGAACCGGTAAGGAGCTCGCCGCAAGGGCTATCCATGAACATAGCGCTCGTAAGGACAAACCCTTCGTGCCGGTAAACGTCAATGCCATCGTCCCGGAGCTCATGGAGGCGGAGCTCTTCGGGATAGGAAAAAGGGTGGCCACCGGCGTGGACGCCCGGCCTGGTTTCTTCATGCAAGCCCAAGGTGGAACGCTGTTCCTGGACGAGATAGGCGAGCTCAGCCTCGACATCCAACCGAAACTGTTGAGGGCGATAGATTTCAAAGAGATCCAGCGGGTAGGAGGCTCAACCGTCAAGGTGAATGTGCGGATCATCGCCGCCACAAACAGAGATCTGAGGGAGGCGATGAAAAAAGGGGAGTTCAGAAAGGATCTCTACTATCGGCTCAGCGGAGCGACAATTCACATCCCGCCCCTTAGGGAGAGAAGGGAAGATATACCTCTCCTGGCCGATTACTTCCTGAGAAAACACTCCCACGTGTTCGGGAAAGATCACATCCGGGGATTTTCAGAGGACGTCATGGAGCTATTTGCGGGATATCACTGGCCGGGGAACGTCAGAGAGCTGGAGAACGCCGTTAAATACGCGATCTCAACATGTAACGGGAGAACCATAACGATCCAAGATCTGCCGAGGGATCTGGTGGAGGAGATGAAGATAATCAAGCCGGAAAAAGACTCACTTGAGGAGATCCTGGAGATCGACGACCTGAAGAAGGCCAGAGAGCGCTTCGAGCGGATCTACATCCTTCGCAAACTCCGCGAGAACTCCTGGAATATATCCCTCACAGCGAAAAAACTAGGTATAACCCGTCAGCAGCTTCATAAGAAGATCGAAAAACTCGGGTTGAGGAGAGGGCGAGACGAGGACGGGCAGATCCGGAGTTTCAGGAAGAATCAGCCATAATCCCCGCCCTTTCACCCCGGACGTTTATACGAGGAGCCCCCTGGGGAACGCCCACCTTCCTCCTAACCTTTACCATAGGGGGTCGCTAAAATATCATCACACCCATCCTGATATGTAAACTTAAGTTTACAGTGTGTAAACTTAATGCGACTCCTTCACCGCCGCTCTCCTGCTTCCTGTTTCCCGTCTCCCTCCAACTTTGAGAAATAAGCATTTCTGACCTCTCGGATCTCCGTTATACTTACGATAATATGAGCGAATGGAAATTTCGTCGTCTGGCATGCTTCTTGCCAATCAATCCCTGTAGATCTCTCCCGCAGGAGGTAGAACATGGAGAAGGATCTGAGCTTGAGATTCTCACCCTCGGCTGAAGTAACTGAGGAGCATGCCGATTATCCGGAGGAAGACGATATCCTTTTGATATATATGCAGGAGGTGAGCCGCATACCGATGCTTTCCAAGGATAGGGAGTTGGAACTCTTTAAGCGGATGGATAGGGCGAAGAGAAACGTGAGAAGGCTCCTCAGGCTCGCCTCCAAGCTCCTGAAAGGCGCTGAGATCAGAAGCTCGAGGGATCTCAAACATGCTATGAGAAAGGCTAAGGATGAGGAGGTTATATCTCAGTTGTCCGAAATCGCCCACCAGGTGGAGGAGCTTGAAGATGAGATCGCTAAGGTGCGGGAGGAGATCATCAAAGGCAATCTCAGGCTTCCCCTTTTCATCGCCAGAAGATATAAGGATAAGGGACTACCGCTGATGGATCTGATACAGGAGGGAAACGCCGGATTGATGATCGCCGTGGATAGATTCGATTATCGGCGGGGCGCCAAGTTCAGCTCCTACGCCTCCATATGGATACAGCAATCCATCGGTTATGCCATAGCTAACCACAGTCGAACCGTCCGGCTTCCCGTTTACCTTCATGATATGCTACGAAAGGTAAATAGGGCGATAGAGAGGTTCATATCTCAAAATTCCAGGGAACCCACCCTGGAGGAACTCTCAAACTCTACCGGTATACCGGTCGATAAGTTGGAGAAGATCAGGAGATTTTCCACGGGAACTACGTCGCTCGACGATTATGTCTCTAGCGAGGATGAGGGTAGGATGATAGATTTCATCCCTGATAACAGGCTCAATCCCGAGAACGAGGTGATCAAGAAGATGATGCGACAGGAGATCGAGCGGATGATAGATTCCCTCCCCGAGCGCGAGAGGCAGATCCTGAGGCTGAGATATGGATTTGACGACGGCCGATTCCACAGCCTTCAGGAGGTGGGTGAGAGGTTGAACCTCTCGCGCGAACGGATCAGACAGATAGAGACACGAGCTCTTAACCGATTGAGACATCCCTCTAAAAGTGCCCGTCTGAGGGACTATCTCATCTAGCTTTTAACGGAGCGCTCATATCGGAGACCTGGGCAAATCCAGATATCAACGTATCTCGTTTTCCGGATAGCCTCATCATGGCAGAATTTGCTTTAAGATATGCGGTGGCACCTCAGCATAATGCGAGAACTCCATCGAATAGGCTCCTCTGCCCTGGGTCATGGATCTGAGATCGGTGGCGTATTTGAACATCTCCGCAAGCGGCACGAGGCCCTCGACCACCTCGACGGGGCCTCGCTGTGTGACGGTATGGATCTGCGCCCTTCGGGTGTTGAGATCGCTTATGACGTTCCCGATATATTCCGAGGGGGCCGTCACCTGAATCCTCATTATCGGCTCAAGCAGGACGGGGTTACACTCCCTGGCGGCCTTCTCGAAGGCCATGACCGCCGCCGCCTCAAAGGCCATCTCATTGGAGTCCGACCTATTAACGGCATCGACAAGGGCGACGCGAACATCCACCATCGGATATCCGGCCAGCACCCCGGCAGTCATAGCGCTTTTCACGCCCCGTTCCACTGCCTCCAGATAGGTCTGAGGAAACGCTGAGGGATCGAGCTCGCTTACGAACTCGAACCCCTTCCCCCTCTCCATCGGATCGAGGGCCAGCTCGACCTCAGCGAAGGCGCTCATCTCCTCCCCTTTGTGCTCGTAGGTAGCTCTGCCGTTCCCGGGGATGGTTATGGTCTCCTTGTAGGCCACCTGAGGTTTACCGGCGCGGGCCTGTACGCCGAACTCACGGATCATCCTTTCGACCAGTATCTCCAGATGTAGCTCTCCCATCCCAGATATGATCCTCTGTCCGCTCTCCTCATCGATCTCCACCGAAAAGGTGGGATCTTCGATGGAGAGTATCCTGATCGTATCTTCGAGTTTCCTTTTCTCCGCCTCAGTTCTGGGCTCTATGGCGACCGAGATGACCGGTTCTGGGAACCTCATCGGCTCCAACAGTATCTGATGGCTTTCATCACATATCGTATCTCCCGTGAACGTGTTTTTGAGCCCCACCAGTGCAACGATATCGCCGGCAAAGGCCTCATCTATATTTCGATATTTGTTGGCATGCACCCGGAGGATACGCATCACCCTCTCCCGCGCTTTCCTTCCGGGGTTATAGACCCTTTCCCCCTTTTTGAGGGTGCCCGAATAGATCCTGGCGTAGATGAACCTGTCGACGTTCGGATCGGCTATGACCTTGAAGACCAGTGCGGAGAACGGCTCATCATCGGAGGCCCGACGGGTTATGACCTGGCCCGTCTTCGGATCCTCGCCCTCTATCGGTGGGATATCCAGGGGGGATGGCAGATACTCCACGACCCCATCCAGCACGGGCTGAACGCCTATGTTTCTGAGAGCGGCGCCGCACATGACGGGGATAAACTGATTCTCTATGGTGCCTCTTCTCAGCGCCCGTCTCACGATCTCCTCCGGCACCTCCTCGCCCTCGAGATACAGCTCCATCAACTCATCATCCGCCTCAGCCGCCGTCTCAAGCAGTCTTTCCCGATACTCCATGGCTATATCGGCCATCTCTTCGGGGATATCCTCGAAGAGATAAGTCTGCCCCAGATCATCGGGATTCCACCTAATAGCCTTCATCCTGATGAGATCCACCACACCGCTGAACTCCCCCTCCGAGCCGATGGGAATCTGAACGGGAGCGGGTGTAGCCTGAAGCTTGGAGACCATCATATCCAGAACCCTGAAGAAATCCGCGCCAACCCTATCCATCTTGTTGACGAAGGCGATCCTGGGCACTCCGTATCTATCGGCCTGATGCCAGACCGTTTCTGACTGAGGTTCAACGCCGCCCACGGCGCAGAAGACCACCACGACGCCGTCCAGCACCCTCAGACACCTTTCAACCTCGGCGGTAAAATCCACATGGCCGGGCGTATCGATTATGTTGATCGTGTGATCCCTCCAGTAACAGGTCGTCGCCGCTGAGGTGATCGTTATGCCCCTCTCCTTCTCCTGCTCCATCCAGTCCATGTCGGCGGTGCCCTCATCCACCTCGCCGATCTTATGTTTTTTGCCGGTGTAGTAGAGGATCCTCTCCGTCGTGGTGGTCTTACCGGCGTCTATATGCGCTACGATTCCGATGTTACGGATCCTCTCCAGCGGAAACTCCCTTGGCATCCCTCTACCTCCGTCTCAACCTTGCTGCGAAAAAACCGTCCAGGCCGTGAATATGGGGGGAAGACCTCATAAACCCCTCCCACGTGACCAGCTCTTTGGCTGAGTATGGCAGATAATCCGCCACCGACTCCGGCTCGAAACCCTTTACCTCCTCCAGAAACCTCTCGATAACCCCCTCATTCTCCTCTTCCTCCAGGCTGCAGGTGCTGTAGACGAGCACGCCTCCCCTCTTGACGTACTGTGCCGATGCGAGGAGTATCCGAAACTGAAGGTCAGCTAGCTTTTCTATATCCTCCTCCGATCTCTTCCACTTCAGGTCGGGATGTCTCCTGATGACGCCCGTGTTTGAGCAGGGAACATCTACCAGAACCCTATCCGCCCGGTTAAGCAGGTCCTCGGCTGGCTCCGAGGCATCATGTCGTTTGATCCTCACCTCTGTAATCCCAAGCCTTGCGCAATTTTCACGGATGAGCTTCAGCCTCTTGCCGGAGACGTCCAGCGCTATCACGGTTGCAAGGTTCCTTGTCATCTCCGCTATATGGGTGGTTTTGCCCCCGGGGGCGGCACAGACATCTATCACGAGATCTCCCACCTGAGGCGAAAGGGCATGCACGACCAGCATGGATGCCTCATCCTGGAGGAAGAAAAGACCCTTTTTGAAGCTTTCAAGCCTTTCGAAGACCGGATGACCCTCGATCCTCACCGCTTCAGGGGCGTATCTCCCCGGACTGACATCCAACCCTTCCCCTTTTAGCTCCTCCACAAGTTGATCCCTAGAACATCTAAGAGCGTTGGCCCTCAACGTGATGGGCGGAGGGGAATTGTTCGCTTCACAAAGTTCTAGCGTCCACTCCACACCCCATCTTTTAACCCATCTCCTCACGAGCCACTCAGGATGGGATTGGTTGATGGAGATATGTCTGACCGGATCCTCATCAAGGCTTGGGAATCGAAGTCGTCCCCTCTCCCTCCGGTATCTGCGAAGCACGGCGTTCGTCAGACGCGCCATCGGTTTTGCGAGATACGGCTCCCGCCTGAAGATCCACTTTACGAGCTCCACGCACTCATTTATCGCCGCATAATCTGGAACCGATCCCATGAAATCCATCTGATATATCCCCAATCTGAGGACGTTCCTGACTTTCCCGTCCAGCTTCTCGGGCCTTTCGAGAAACCGATCGATGATCCAGTCCAGCTTCATCAACCATCTGAGTGTCCCATAGACCATTTCAGCGACAAAGGCCCTCTGGGCATGTGAAAGTCCGAGCCTATAGTATGCCTCTTCGATCAGCTTTTTCGGTATCTCCCCTTTGAGCGCTCTGGTCAGAATCCGATAGGATATCCTCCTCAGGTTCATCCCCTTCCTAACTCCAGCATCGAATTGATGTAGTTGGCAAGTGCAAGCTGATCCTCATCCTGGAATGAGAGCCAGATAAGCTCGACACCTACTTCGTATCCGCCATTTCTGGGACTACACCATACCACCTTGCCTGGAGGGGTAATCGGATGGTCCACATCGGGAAGGTTCAACTCCAGCACCAGCCTCGTCCCCGGCGGCAATTCCTCTTCCGATACGAATCTAATGCCTCTGACGCTGATATCCTCTGTGAGCGTATCGCTGACTCGCTTTTTAAATTCGCTTTCAGTAACCACGATATATTTGACCAGCATTTGGCTTCCGATACGCGGGAACATCCTTTTCTCCTGCATGTTCACCCTCCCCTTAGCTCTCCAAGCAGCTTACGCTTAAGCTTTTGTAGGGCCGAATAGAGAAGCATATAGAGCAGCTCTATCAATGTCTTTACTTTGTCCCGAATCCTAAACCTGGAAGCCATTTCCTACGTTCTTTACTCTCATCGGATTATACTTGAGTATACCATCGGGATAGCAACCTGTCAATCTTGATTATTGTCTTGAGTGGATCGTCTATTATGGTGTATAATGTTATTGCTCTGCTTATCATTTTCTCCTCCTACCCAGGTCTACCTTTGAGGGAGCAGGGGGAGATTTTACCTTGGTTATTCTAAAACAGATAGGGTTAAAGATGAGATTATCGGTCAGGGGGTTGAGAAAGAGCTTCGGAAATAAGGAGATCCTCAAAGGGGTGGATCTAGATGTAGTAGACGGCGAGGTCTTATGCATCACAGGTCCTAACGGGGCGGGCAAAACTACCCTGATCAAGATCCTCTCCACCTTGCTTCGCCCCGACGAAGGGGAAATCGTCATGGAGGGCGAAGATCCCTTCAAAAATCCCAGGCCCTTCAGAAGGCGTATTGGGGTGTTGTCGCATGATCCGATGCTGTATAGGCAACTGACGGCCAGGGAAAACCTCAGATATGTCTCTCGAATCTACGGGATTGGGAACGGTGATGAGAAGGTCGAAGGATGGTTGAAGAGGGTCGGGCTGATCCACTTCGCCGATGAAAAGGTGGGGGATTTCTCGGAGGGGATGAGGCAGAGGTTGGCCGTGGCGAGGGCGATGATACATTCCCCTGACCTCCTGCTCCTGGATGAACCCTTTGCCTCCCTGGATCGAGATGGGGTGGAGATGTTGATCGAGCTGATCCGAGGCCATCTCTCCCGCGGTGGCTCCGCTGTCGTCACCTCACATATGAATTGGTTGCTTGAGAGGATATCATCTCACACTTTCAGGCTTTCGGAGGGCAGGTTGAGGTGATGCGTCCATGGTGGGGGATTGTACTGCGAGATGCGAAATTAAGTCTATTTCGCTCAGAGTCGCTCCCGTTGAGCCTCGCCTTCGGCGTGCTGGTGGTGTTGGTCTTCGCCCTGACGAGCGATCCGATGGGGTTGAAGAAGGAGACCAAATCGGGGATCATATGGTGTGGGTTTGCCTTTTCGGGGGTGGTCACGCTTACCGGATCGTTCCGAAGGGAGAGGGAGAGCGGCGGGATCGAGCTGATGAGGCTCTCCGGCCTTCCGGCGGAGATGATATACTTGGGCAAGTTGACATCCGGATTCATAGCCACATCCGCCTCCAACCTCGTCATTGGGATGGCCGGGGGGATCATGCTCGGGCTGAAGGTCGATCCGAACGGAATCGCTAAGCTATGTGCCATAGCAGCGCTTGGGACGTTCGGGATATGCACTGTGGGAACGCTCATAGCCGCCATTTCATCCGAGCTTAAGGGCGGGGAGAGCTTGCTAGTGGCGTTGCTCATGCCGTTGCTCTTCCCGATGGTCATCGCCTCAGCTAAGTCCTTCAGCGCGGTTTTAACGGGGGAAAGCATAATAGGGAAATGGCTCTGGCTCGGAGCGGTCTATGCCGGCATGTTCCTTGTCATCTCCCTGCTTCTCTTCGAGGAGGTGATAGAGACTTGAAATTCACGGCGGTATGATGTAGACTCAGCCGAGATCACCCGCTACATATGAGGAGGACCTCATGGATAAGCTGAAGCTGGCCCTTGTGGGGGCCGGAAGACGAGGTGCGGGGGCGTATCTGCCCGTTATACCGAAGATGGATGACGTGTTCGATTTCGTCGCCATCTGCGATATCAATCCCGATACCGCCCGGAGCCTCGCCGAGCGACACGGGGTAAACGCATACACCAGCGTGCGCGATTTGGCCGCTAGAGAGAAGGTGGATGTGGCGGTGTTAACGGTGCCGGGGGATGCTCATCACCCTATCTCATGTTTTCTCTCCGAGCATGGGGTTCATCAACTGGTGGAAACCCCGATAGCCATCACCCTGCCTCTTGCCGATCTGATGATGGAGACGGCGCGGCGTAATGGGGTTAAGATCGAGGTGGCCGAAAATTACTACCGAGCGCCTTCCAGGAGGTTCACCCTAAAGGTGATAGAGGATGGGGTTATCGGGAAGGTCTCCAGGATATACCGCATCTTTCAAGAGGGAGGCTATCACGGGATGAGCCTTCTTCGCAAGCTGGCGGGGGCCGATCCGGTATCGATTTTGGGGATATCCCACACCACCCCTATCCTGCCCATAACCGACCGCATGAAGAGACATCATACCGAGGAGCGATGGACTCTGGGGTACATCGATTTTGCCAACGGTGTCGCGGCGCTTATGTGCTACTCCAACGTCATCCACGCCCGATCCCTCGGTCGGGGACAGGTGAGCATCACTCAGATCGACGGGAGCGCTGGCACCATCGTAGGCGAGGACGTATACGTCGTGCCGGAGGAGAGACTCCAGTCCGGCGCCGTCGCCGAGAAGCATTCCCCACGCCGGATCACAAAGGAGATCGATGGAGTGAAGGTGCTCCAGAGTATTGAGATGGAGCTCCCCGATCGGACGATAAGATGGGAAAATCCCTTCAGTCGATACCCGATAACTGAGGGACAGGTGGCCGTGGCGGATGAGCTGATGAGTATCGCAAGGGCGGTGCTGAACGATACGGAACCGGAATACGGCGCTGCGGCCGGAAGGCTGGATCAGGAGATGAACATCGCTATGATAGAATCGGGCAGAGGTGGCAGAAGAAGTATATCCTTCCCCTTGAGGGAGATGACCGAGTATGAACGGCAGGTACATCGAAGATATCAGGACAAATATGGACATCCGCCGGAGGAATGGGAAGCTCTGGTGGACGTTATGTTTCCAAGGGTTTAAGGGAGGAGGCGTTTATGGACAATCCCAACATCATCAAATGGGATGAGGATCGAAAACGGGAGCATGATCGGGGTTACTCCATGCCCTATGTGAATGAGGGATCTTGTGGCGCACGAGAACTGGAGATGCATATCTCGGTTATCAACCCGGGTCAGCGTGCCCATCCGCCCCACGCCCATGAAGGGGAGGAGATCATGTTCCTGCTGGAGGGCACCGCTGAGGCGATAATCGGCGAGGAGAGGTATGTTATCGGCCCATATACGGCGCTTTTCTGCCCGGAGAACGTCCTCCACGGCCTGCGCAACTGCGGCGATACCCCTATCAAATACCTGGTCATTCGAAGCACTTCACGTTCACGGCTTGATGATAAGCCTAAAATTTAAGAGTAGGATTTTGGATCGGAAGGAGGGTAATGACGGTAAAAGACATGGGAAAAACATATAAGGCTAGGATCTATCTTCTTGGGGAAAACAGTTCAAACCTCATCCCTCTGGAGGAAGCTAGTTATATTAGTGAGGAGGAGCTTCAGAAGCTACTCGTTGAATATCCAGATCTTCTTCCTGGTGATCAGATCGATCCTGAAAACCCGCGTCGTTGGCTGTTGATTGCTCGTGAGATGGGCGTTCCAGGTGAGCCGACTCAAGCGGAACGATGGAGTCTCGATCATCTTTTCCTGGATCAGGACGGCGTTCCCACCTTTGTAGAGTGCAAGCGTGCCGAGGATACGCGTACTCGCCGGGAGGTCGTAGCGCAGATGTTGGACTACGCCGCCAATGGTCTTGAATACTGGGATATGGAGCAGCTACGCCAAGCTGCCTCCAAGACGGCTCAAAAAGAGGGGAAATCACTGGATAGTGAGATTTCAAAATTGTTGGGGAGAGGTAGCATCTCTGAAGTAGAGATCGAAGAGTATTGGCAGCGAGTGGAGAACAACCTACGTAATAGAAAAATTCGCCTCATCTTCGTGGCAGATCGTATTCCTAAGGAGCTCCGTCGTTTGGTGGAATTCCTTAACGAAGAGATGTCCAATGTAGAAGTGCTGGCTGTAGAGATCAAGCAGTTTCGAAGGGAGGGTGATCGTAGCCAGAGAGTATTGGTCTCGAGAGTTATCGGTATGAGCGAAATCGCTCGCGAGACTAAGAGATCTCGGAGAAGCACAACGCCTGAAGAGTTTTTGAGCAAGTGTGACCCAGCAGCAGGAAAGTTCTTCCAAAGGGTTTTGAATCTCGCCGAGGAACGGGGCTATGTTGTTTACTGGGGAGAGGTTGGTTTTTCCATACGCATTATCTCACCTAAGATCAAGCGACCTACTAGTTTCGCTTACGGTTATCCCCCGAACGTTTTTCAGCTATATCTCCATGATGACTGGGTGCTAAACAAGGATTGGGCGTTAGACCTTCGCAAGCAGCTCCTGGATTTTGATGTTTTCAAAGAGGCAGGTAGGTATACGCTGACAGCAATTCTTGAGCTGGAAAACCTAGAGCGCGTGAGAAAAGCATACGATCTCATTATAGATCGAATAGATAAAGACGTAGCTGGAGTGTCGTGATGCATATGTTCAGGATAACGCATCTGATATTCTCGCTCACAGCCTTGCTTATAGCGGTCTCGCTGATTCTCATTGGTCTCGCGCCGGTGGACGAAACGTTGGGCGTGAGCCAGAAGATATTTTACCTCCATGTCCCATGTGCATGGGCCGCTGCCCTAGCCTTCCTGGTCAACTTCATCGGCAGCCTCGGATATCTGATCAAGGGAGGTTTGAAGTGGGATAGGATAGCCTCATCGTCGGCCGAGATCGGTGTCGTCTTCGGAGCCATCGCCCTCGTCACGGGCTCGATCTGGGCGAGGTTCGCATGGGGGGTGTGGTGGACCTGGGACGTCAGGCTGACCACAACATTGATCCTGTGGCTGGCATATCTGGGTTACATCCTGGTAAGATGCATGGCCCAGGACGAAAAGAGGAGGACCTTCAGCGCAGTTATAGGGATTGCGGCGTTTGCCGATGTCCCCCTGGTCTTTCTATCGATAAGGTGGTGGAGATCGATCCATCCCGTCGTGATAACCCGAAGCGGGATGAACCTCAGTCCCAGGATGAAGCTGGCCTTTTTCATATCGCTGGCTGCCGTGACCATGCTTTACCTCTGCCTGATGATAGTGAGGGTGAGGCTTGAAAGGATGAAGGATATCGTGGATACCATGAGGGAGAGATGAAAAATGAGATACTTCAGATATATCCACCTCCTGATCACCTCGCTCGTTTTGGCGATCGACCTTTTGGGCTGTGGAAGTGATGTGAGAAAGGTATCGGAGACAAGGGAGTTGATGGGAACTTTTGTCGAGATTACAGCCTACGACAGATCTCCTTCGGAGGCGAAAAGGGCGATCGACCTGGCGTTTAAGGAGATGGAAAGGATCGATCAGCTTATGAGCACCTATAAAAGGGAAAGTGAGGTCTCAAGGCTCAATAGAGACGGGTATCTCGAAAATCCCTCTCAAGAGCTGAGATACGTCATAGAAAAAGCGCTTTATTACTCCAGGCTCTCAGATGGCGCTTTCGATATCACCGTTCAGCCGATCCTGAAGCTCTACACGCATACCTATAAAGAGCTGGGCAGGCCTCCTACAAGAGAGGAGCTGGAGTCGGCGAAGGAGCTCGTCGGGTATGAGAATATCGCTCTTGGGAGGAACGCGATCCGACTTAACAAAAAAGGGGCTATGATAACCTTGGGTGGGATAGCGAAGGGATATGCCATAGACAAGGCTATAGAGTCGCTTAGGGAAAGCGGGATAAAGAGCGCCCTCGTTAACGCCGGAGGGGATATAAGGGCGATAGGTGTTAAGCCTGGAGGTGAGAGATGGCATATCGCCCTTAGAAATCCTCGAAAGGAGAGGGAATATATAACGATCATCTACGTCACGGATGAGGCCGTCGCCACAAGCGGGGATTATGAGAGATATTTCGATCAAAGTAAGAAGGTTCACCATATCATCAATCCCAAGACCGGCAGATCGGCAACCGAGCTTATAAGCGTCACGATCGTCGCTGATAAAGCGATAGATGCCGATGCGCTGGCGACGACCGTCTTCGTCCTCGGTCCCAAAAGGGGGCTTCAGTTGATTGAATCCATGGATCGAGTGGAGGGATTGCTTATAACGCATGATAGAAGGATAATTAGATCAAGCGGTTTCAAACGGTTTGAACGCCCATTTCGGTCGGGGTGAAATCCTCTTGACTATTCCCAAAAGTAAGTGTATGATTTGACCTTGATAAAACCTACGTGGAGGTTGTGAGTATGGCCAGGATACCCGTTGCATTACAGCTTTATACGGTGCGGGATGAGACTGCGAAGGATTTCCTTGGCACGCTGGAAAAGGTTGCCCAGATCGGATATGAGGGGGTTGAGTTCGCCGGAACGGGTGGGCTAAGCTCGTCAAAGCTGAAAGAGGTACTCGACGATCTGGGATTAAAACCCGCCGGAAACCATGTGGGGATCGATCAGCTCAGGGGAGATCTCGATGCGGTTATCGATTACAATTTGGAGATAGGCAACAGATATATTGTCTGCCCCTATATGCCCGAGGAGATGCGCGGCTCGGCTTCACAATGGAGAGAGGCGGCCAAAATGCTGAATGAGATAGGGGCGAAGTGCAGGGAAAAAGGGTTAACTTTGTGCTACCACAACCACGCCTTCGAATTTCAGAAATTCGACGGCAAGTACGGATTCGATATCCTGTATGAGTCCTCCGATCCGGAATGTCTCAAAGCCGAGATAGATACCTTCTGGGTGAAATTCGGCGGCGAGGATCCGGCGGAATACATCATGAAACTCACCGGTAGATGTCCTTTAATCCATCTGAAGGACATGGGAGAGGATGGTAGGACCTTCATGGAAGTTGGCGAGGGGATAATGGATTTTCAAGCGATCTTTGACGCCTCGGAGAAAAGCGGCGTAGAGTGGTATATCGTTGAACAGGACGTCTGCCAAAGGCCATCATTGGAAAGCGCTAGGATAAGCTTCGAAAATCTGAAGAAATGGGGTAAGGTTTAGAGGGGCACCTTTAACGTGCCCCCCCTTTGAGTTCATAGAAGTTCTTCCTCGCCTAAGTCTGTGATCTCGAACTCCTCGTAATCCTCCTCTTCAAAATCCTCATACTCATCTAGGTTCATCAAGGATTTCAGCTCACGCCTCATCTCTATCCTCATCTTGAACAACCATCCATCTCCCTCCGGGGATCTATTTATCAGGTCGACGTCATCTTCGAGTTCCTCATTTATCTCTACTACCTCGCCGGTGATAGGTGCCAGGACGTGGTACTCCGTTCCATCCATCGATTCCACCAAGGCTATCGGTTCTTCCTTCTCATACTCATCCCCGATCTCCGGCAGTTCAACGTAAACCACCTCTCCTCTTTCCGCGAGCCATCTCTCGGTTATCCCAACAGTTCCGATTTCACCCTCAACTTCTATCCATTCGTGATTCCTGGTATATCTTATCAGGCTCATCTGATCCTCCGACGATATGAAATGTAAGGTTGCTGAAGCCGCTATAAAGTTTATAATATTTTGCCGAGCTTATCCAGATAAATAGTTTCCTTCAGGGCTTGCCTATCTAAGGTAATTCAAGGTATCATACTTATCGGTGAAAAGATCATGGAAGTCGAGCAGGTTATGGATCAATACAGAAAACTTATATCCGATCTGGACTCCAGATGTGCGGAGCTGCGCGCCAAATATAAGCCTACCTTCCCATGTGGTGTTGAATGTTGTCTCTGCTGCCTCAACACCTCCACTCTTTTCATCTCCGCCGTCGAAGCCCTCTACCTGAGGGAAGGGGTGGAGAAATTGCCCAGGGAGATACAAAACGCCATATTCGAGCAGGCGAGAAGGGCATCGAGAAAGCTCCTGGAGATAGGCCATCCTGCTGAGGAACTGACCAGAAAGGAGGCCATCGGCCTGCTTAGAGGGCGCTCCGAGGGGATCTGTCCTTTTTTGATCGGGGGTGTGTGTGCCTGTTACGAACACAGGCCGATAATCTGTCGCTCATGGGGATATCCGATGAACACCGGCGATGAGGTGGTCCTCTGCGAAAAGATCTTCTCAAAGGAGGAGATCGACAGGGCCGATTCGATAGACTACTCCTATTACTGGGGTGAAGCGCAAAGACTGAGCAGGCTTCTGGGATTTGAGAGAAGCTACCCGATGTGTTATATGGTGTTGAAGTTGTGTTATCTCCCCCTGCGCCGCGCAGTCAAGCTCAGCCGATGATCATCTCACGAAATTTCCTGGTGAACTGACAGCTCCTGGCGATGCTATCCACATCTTGCATCCGGTATTGCACCACAAGCGGTCCTTTGAAGTTTATCTCTCTCAGCCCCTTAGCGAAGGATTCAAAATCGAATTCTCCAGTTCCCGGCTCACCTCGATGGCTGCCTGAGACATGCACATCCCCAAGTTTCTCCCCCATCGCTATCGCCGCATGATAGGGATCCGCCCTGTCGTTGAACAGATGATAGGTGTCGCAGGTGAGCTTCAGCCTGGAGTCCGTGTTCTCTATGAACTCGATCCCCTCACGATAGTTATCGAGGGGACAGCCCTTCTCGAATTCGAGTGTGATCCTCAAACCATGCTCCTCCAGAGCTGGTAACATCTCCATGAGGTTTTCCCTCAGCGTCTCAAGGGCTTCCTCACGCGATACGCCTTCGGGCTGATTGGGCCAGATGCCGATTATCTCGGCCTTCAGCTTCAAGGCGACGTCCAGGACGATCTCGAAGTGTCTCATCGTCTCAGATCGAAGCTTCGGATTGGTCACGATGTGGTTGCCGAAACCTACCGTCGGCACTATAAGGTTGTATCGCCCGGCCAATCTCATCGCATCCTCTATCTCACCGGATGACAGATCTCCGAGGAAGAGACGGTTCACCGGCACGTTGATCCCCTCATAGCCGGCCTTCGCGACCAGATCGAATATCTCTGCCCGGCTGAATCGCCCCATCGTCCCGACATATGGGTCATAACATATAGGTAGCATGGATGTCCCCCTATCCTTATGTTGTCTTGTCCTTACAGGCAGTTTATTATATCGGAACGGGATAGTGATGTCAAATGGGCGAACATCTTTACATCTTTCAACTCAGGTTGAATATAACCGTTGGTAGAGGTAAAATAATATCAGCTTGGATCTAATGAAGGAATCCAGCGGGAGAGACCAGATATGAATCGAATTCCCAAGGTGGCTATCATAGGAAGGCCGAACGTAGGCAAATCGTCGATCTTCAACAGGATCATCAAACGTCGTTTGGCGATCGTTCATGATGAGCCGGGCGTGACACGCGATAGGCTCTACGGAGATGTCGAGTGGATGGGAAGAAAATTCACGCTTATCGACACGGGGGGACTGGATCTGACATCGAATGAGCGGATGATCGATCTGGTCAGGAAACAGGTTCGGACGGCGATAGATGAATCGGCCCTCTTGATCTTCGTCGTGGATGCCATAGACGGCATAACCCCTCATGATGTTGCGATCGCCGATATGCTCAGGCGAACGGATAAGCCGGTTATACTGGTCGTCAACAAGGCGGATAACGCCCGAAGGAGAGATGATGCGGTTGAGTTCTACGAACTCGGATTGGGTGATCCGCTTCCCCTCTCCGCTGCCCACAACTTCGGCATAGAGGAGATGCTGGAGAGGATCATCTCATTGATTCCCGATCTTCCGGATGAGAGGATCGACGAGAACCATGGGATAAAGATCGCCGTCGTCGGCAGACCTAATGCGGGCAAATCCTCGCTCATAAACGCTATACTAGGTGAGGAGAGGGTGATAGTCGATTCAAAACCCGGGACGACCCGCGATTCGATCTCAGTTACCTTTCACATGGATGGAAATCGATTCACCTTCATCGACACAGCGGGGATGCGCCGTAGGGCAAGAATAAGGGCTGATTTGGAAAGATACAGCGTCAAGAGGGCTCTGGGAAGCATCGACAGAAGCGATATCGCTTGGCTTGTGATAGATTGCACGCAGGGGATCGTTCATCAGGATAAAACCATAGCAAGGTATATTCACAAACGGGGCAAGGGATGTATCATGGTCGTAAGCAAGTGGGATCTGGCTGAGAAGGAGGGGATAGATGGCGACGGATATGTCGAATATCTCCGTTACACCTTCCCCCATATGAGATATGCTCCCATCCTTCTCACGTCGGCGGTCACGGGATTTAACATGAAGAAACTTCTCGATTTGACGATGAAGGTCTATGAGAATTACTCCAAGCGAATTCCAACGCATGATCTAAATGTGCTCCTTCGGAAGCTCGTCTCAGAGAGACCTCATCCGATTGTCTCGAACAGGCGACCGTCGATGAAATATATCACGCAGAAGGGTATTAAACCGCCAACCTTCTTGATATTCGCTACCTATCCCGATCTGATAAAGCGGGAGTATGAGCAATACATCCTCAACGGCATCCGCGGAGCGTTCGGAGGGTTGGAAGGCGTTCCACTGGAGTTAGAATATAGGGAAAGCCGATCGCTTAGCTGAAGCCTAAATATATTCAGGTTGCGTGTTATATATATGTTAGGGTATACTTAGTATGGAGAGAAAGCTCTCCGGATCTTGATTTTATCGGGGGTGATTCTTCTTGATACCCGACCTGCTTTACAGACGAAGGTTGAACGCCGCCATAACCATATCGCTTTTGCTGCATCTGATAGCAGCCCTCATATACATGCTTTATCCACGCGAGTATCAACCCATCGCGGAGAAAGGCATCGCCGTCGACGTGATAAAAACGGTCGTACAACCTATAAAGAGAAAACCCAAGCTCAAAGAACCGGTCAAGATGGTGTTTAACCCTCGTAAGGATATCGGCAGACCGGATCCCAGTAAGCTCGCCAAGGCCTCACCCAGCAAGATAACCGAGGTGATAAGGTTAAGCAATCGGGTGCCGTTCAGGAATGTGGAGATAAACCAAAGGGAACAGGCAGACGTGACACCTCTGGTTATGACCTATGCTAACCTGAATGAACCGGATACTTCGCTCCTCTCCGGTCCCGTCTCCCTCAAAGGCCCGGAGGATGGTAGAGGCATAGTGACGGGAAGAGTTAGGGTGCCCGGACATGGAAGGAACGGGTTGTCGCTCGTCGATTCGGAAGGCACCAGCACGGAAGGCCTTCTCGGCGGTGGCGATGACGCCAGCCAGGGAGTAGCCGATGATCTGGGGATGATTAAATTCATAGATGAGCAGTCAGGGCCACAAAAGGTGGTCTATTGCCTGGATGTCTCCTCTAGCATGGGGATCGCAGGGTTGAACAAGCTTCAATTGGCGATCAGATCCATCAGAGCCTCACTTCTGAATCTCAAGGAGGAGGATAGCTTTAACATCATCACCTTCTCCAGCACCGTTTCAAAGATGAGCAGGAACATGCTCCAGGCGAATATGAAAAACATAGACAAGGCCTTCGCCTTCCTGCGCGAGTATCTTATAAGGGATATCAGCAACAACCTCGGAACGGACATATTGGGAGCGGTGCTTGAGGCATTGAAGATGAAACCGACCGTGGTGGTGCTGGTCACAGATGGTATGCCGACTCCAGGTGGTGGTAGAAGCGATATCGTCACCGATATCGAGCAGATAACGGATGCCGTTATGGCCGTGAATAAGGGCAAGGCGAAGATATACTCTGTGGGGTTGGAGATGGACCTCAAAAGCTCCCCTGGAATCGCCTTGCTTAAAAGGCTTGCCGATGTAACCGGCGGCAGATTCAAGAACGTCACTCGTGATGAGCTGCTCAAATCCTATTGTAGATCCACCTCTATGCCGTGAGGCCTATTTGTCGTCTGCCGATCCCCCGGAGGGATAAAATCGCTTGAACATCATCTCCAATACATCGACCGATCTCGGCCCGGGTCTGTTGAGCATATCCGGATCGAAGGGGTATATCTTCCCCTCCCTGACCGCTTTAACCTCCTTGTATTTCGACCAAAGCGGCAGATCAACCGCTTTATCGTTTGAGATCATCCCTGCCACGATGATCACGTCGGGATTATCCTTGATCAGCTCCTCTCCGCTGAACTGAAACCAGCGCTGTTTCGATCCGTGAGCGATGTTTATGCCGCCCGCCTCCTCTATCAGATCATCTATGTAGGTGCCTGATCCGGCCGTCCACAGCTCCGTTGGTCCGACGCAATAGAAGACTTTAACCCTCCTATCAGGGGGAATTTCCCTCACCTTTGAGCGGATCGCCTCAACCCGTCTGCGCAGCCTTTCAACCGTTTCCTGAGCCTCCTTCGCCCTACCGGTTATCCGTCCGAGCTCGATCATCGTGTTAAGTATACCCTCGATCGTCTGAGGATTGACGACATAACATGAGACCCCCAATGAGGTGAGTTTATTTACAACCCCTCTGTTATATCCGTCTGCTGTGGCGATAACGAGATCGGGATTGAGTGAGAGGATCGTCTCAACGTTCGGATTATAATATCCTCCGATCTTTGGTTTCTTCAAAGCAGCAGGGGGATAGTCGCAGTAGTCGGTCACCCCCACGATCTTATCCCCCAACCCGATGGCGAACAGCATCTCCGTCACGCTAGGGGCCATCGAGACGATCCTACGCGGGGGAAACTTTACCTTAACCCTACGATCGAGCTGATCCCTAAATATCTTCATCATCCCGGCCGAGTTGGATTCCATTTTTCCCTTGGAACATCCGAACATAAGGGTAAGGGTTAAAAACACAAATATCAGAACGATTGTTGACCGTCTCATCTCCATTCCTCGCCGATGAAGTTCTGCCCTCGCTTCTCCGGAGCAGGGACACGGTGTAGGCTTATCCTATTCTTTCTCACCTTTATTGCAGGCACTAACGTCTCTATGAGCGATAGGCCACCATGAGCTGTGCAGCGATCGCCCGGTTTTGCGCTCGCCCACCAGTAACGTCCTAAGATACCGACATGGGTATCGCTGCGAACGAAATATCGCTGATTACCCTGCTTGGTGTATGGTAGCCTTTCCATTCCTTCTTTATCGCTCGGTTGTGCACGGCTTTCCCTGGGGAAGAGCTTCCTGACTTCTTTCTCAATGCTCCCCGGCATTTTCCAATAGTGGCTGATGTCAGTTGCGTATAAGTATCCGTGATCACTGGTGATGAATACAGGACGAGTTGTGATCTGTTCTAAAAGCTGTATTAGGGTTTCCATCGTCGCGTTAAAAGCATCGGCGATAGTGGTGACTTGAGCGACTGTTACCTGTTCCAACTTTTTGTCAGGCAGCCGCAACCAGATCAGAGTCGGTTCTCCAACGGGCAAGTTGGGCACCTCTCCCGGTCCGGCCACATATCGGTAGCGAAAAGCGGGTACGTCTTTGCCCCCAGCGGGATAGGTAGTACCGAGCAGTATTCTCGATAAGCTTTCAGTCAAGGTGGGAAACGAAGCGACCGCGAAGGTTTTCTCCTCTATGTACCAGCCGAGATCGTTTAGCAGTTTCCCCATGATCCCTACTTCACGCAAGCTCAACGAATCGGCGATGATAACAACATATCCCTCTCGCAGCCGCTCAAACACGTAATCCCCGCTTTGAGCTTGAGAGCGCCTAAAACATAGATCGTAAATCTCCCAATATCCGTGATATAGAGCCTCCTCAAGCTGGCTCAAACGGGTTTCTCGTTCGTTGTAAAACCGGATCAGATCAGAAGGGAAGTCATCCACCTGATATAGCTCCAGCATCTGCTGCCAGATGACAATTAATGGGTCGTCCTCCTCTATCAAGCGTTTTAGAAAATCATCAATTGCCATCATGTGGCACCTTCCCTTCTACGATTATCTCGAGGGTAATATCGCCCTTTTCCGCCAGCTCTTTAACCAGGTTTTCGACTGAATTCAGAAAAGCCTCCTTATTGATAGATCGTTCAAATTCCCATGTCAAGCTGTGTTCCGCTTGGATCTGAGCCAGCTGTTTTATCCCTTCAGATGTCCCGAACAACGGATCGGTTTCTCCCTCAACGGATCGAGCGGTGAAACTCACCTTATCGATATGACTTTCCTCCTTCAGTTTTGTGCGCAACTCACCCAACAGCAGATCGGTACTAGTTGGCAGGCGATAGGATGGAATGCTGACGGAGAAGTGCAACCACAAGGGTGGAGGTGGTGCTGCCGAGCGCCATCTCAAAACGGTTTCTCCTGAAAGCGCAGCTCGAGGATCATGAATGACCGTCTGTCCGTCTGCATCGTAAAAACCCACAGGTCCTCTTTCATCCCTCATCATCCGATCTACAGCGCGGTCTATAGCTGTGCTCGGGATATCCTCTGCGCGCAGAACGGCTTGGACCTGCTCCCATCGAATGCCTTCCTTTCCTGCTCCCTTCACTAAATCCAGGATGCGTTTCCTCGCCTTCCTATCGTCGGGAGGAGCATTTTCAGCCAGCCATACCGTTCCATCATCAGCTATCATCTGTTCGCTCAACGTTCCATCCTCCGGATACCGCTCCTCGCCTTGTTCCAGGATAGCTTCCCCCTCGTTAATCAGCTCGATGAGGGCGCGTCCAACTTCCTCGTCGGTGATCAGGACTTTTACCGAAATCCCATTTTCTCCCGCCTTTGCCAGTTCCCCTCTGACGTGCTGCTTGACGTCCTCCGGCGCGGGAGGTTCCGGCGCATATGGCTTGAGCCATACCCTCCAGCTATCGGTCAAAACAGAAGGCAGATTCACCTCATCGTAGCCGAAGAGCATCTTACCCGCCTGAACGACGATCCCGCTATCGCTCCTATCCTCAACCATTTGTCTCAAGCCGCTCTCGAAGTTCTCCCTTGTAGCGTTTGAAAGGATGGGTAGACCGCGTTCACGCTGAAGGCTCTGCCGTATCTGCCCTATAGTTAGACCGGCATGTTCACTCCCCTTTGGTTTGTCTCTCCCCTGGAATTGTAATAGCTTAGCGATTCCGTGACGCATAGCATCCACATCGTAGATCTCCTTTAATTTCCCATCAATGTATTCGAGGGAAAGCTCGCACTCCTCAGGCCTGACGACGAAGCTTGGCTCCTCTCCGAGCTCGTTCGTCCTGCTCAGCCGCATCCAGAGCGCATAGCTATCGTGCATCCACTGCTCCAGCTCCCCTTCATACCGTCTCTTCAAATTACGTATCTCATTTTGCCGTTTCCCCTTCTGCTTCAGCAGATCCTCACACACCAGAATTCTGAGGGCTCGAAGCAGCAGATCATCGTTAGCGGTGATCTTCTTACGAACCTGGGGCTTTGGGACAAGCAAGATAGCGGTGTTATCTAACTTCCTCAGTATTTCCTCCGCCTCATCCCTGCTTATTGGCGCCAGAGATATGATATATTTCAGCCCGGTGCCTCCTGTCCTTGGCAGCGGCTGATCGGGATAGAATATCAGATGTTCCACATTAAGAGCTCGTCGGATGAATCCTCGTAGATACTCCGCCGCTCGTTCTCTACCTTCGGAATCTCCCAGCTGCATATGTGCTATTTGCTCGATCTGCTTGACCAGTACAACATCTCTGGTGACCATCAGCCGTTCGTTGATCTCATCCAGAAACCAGGCTCGCGTTTTCACATCATATAGCGCTGCCTTCAGCTCATTGATATTGATATCCGGGCGCAGGTTGCCGATCAGAACATCCTCCTCTGTCGCCCCCTGATCGCCATGAGGCGAGAATGAATGTAGCAACACCGTCCCAATGATCCCCGGCGCTTCAGGGATATCGGTACATCTCTGCCTTAGATCTTCGGTGGCGTTTTGTACCAGATCGGGGTTCAATTTACGCAGATCGCTAGCTATCTCCTCATCAGTGATGTCCAGATCACCCGTGAGGATCAGATCACGCTCCTTTGCCCGCCGTCCCAGAAGTGTAGCACATATCCCCACAACACCCCTTGTGCTCTCATGGTGTGGCATCGCAGCATAGACCTGATACGCCTGGTGCAGGAAATGGGGATGAAACGGGTATGTCTTTTCCATCTCTCTGCGCAGATCCGCAAGATTGACCAGTGACGGCAGTTCGCCGCGTACCTTCTCGTAAGTCTCGATGTATCTTCCCACCGCTTTCCTGGCTTTGACCTCATCCAGTCGATCGATCAACCGATGCTGTACGATCCTTTGGCGATCTTCCGCCGTTCCGACATCCCAGATGGGCGGTTTCGTGCGGTTGATGACAGCCATCAGTTCGCTGTTAGTGCCGTATACGGCGAGCACAACTGCGAGGGGGGTATCGTTCAGCTCGGCCGCCTCCAATAGGTTGGCAAGAGCGCTCTTTGTACGTGCCTGCTCTTTCCTGTCCTGGGCTTCAAACCACTGTTCCAACTCATCCACGATGACCAGGGTTGGCATCTCACGCCCTAAGATGGCCCACTGTTCCCGCGTCGGATAGTCACCCACCTGCTCGTTCAACTCTCCACGCCCCGCCCGCTCGAAAAGCCGTTCCCAAAGCGTGCCCGGAAGTTCTGCGCGTAGCTGCACCGCTACCACGCGCACCCTATCGGGCAGGACTGCCTTCACCCCCCACTCGATCAGGGTATCCCGTCCCAGGCTATCCGGTCTGACCACATGGTAGATCGCCAACAAGGTGTGTGATTTACCACTGCCGTATGAGCCGCGGACGATTACGCTCCCTTTAGGATGTTTGCCGCTTAACTTCTGCGCTATATGCTCCAGCATTGCTCGCAGGGGCAAGGTTGGATATGTCGCCCGCAATACAAACTCACGGTCAGCCTCTTTCGAATTCGGGTCAAGGTAGGCTCGATCGAGGAAAACGGATATCAAAAGCTCCCCGGTCAAAACCTCCTCTGAGAGCTTACAAACATCTGCAACTGTCATCATATATCACCCCGATATATCAAAGATAACCTGTCCATTTGGACCGTCAAAAGTGAATGTCTGGCGGTGTGTCTCACCCTCGCTTGGGGAAGAGAGGTAGGTTGGTAGGTGCGGTTGTAATCGAATACAACTCGACGACATCTAAACTCTAGCTCTCCTTCTTCGCCTACCTTATCAATATAGGCTGTGGGAAAACCTTTTCGAGCTGTCTCTTTCATAACCTCAAGGAAATCATCGCCATAAGTGATAACCTGTCCCTTATGGAATGCCACCCACTTGCCCGCGTATTGAGTCAACAGTTCGTCGCGTACTCGCCAATATTCAGCTTCGTTTTCCAGATACTCAGCGGGCATGTGTTCCCGCAGAGACGAGGAAAGGAGAGGAAGTAATCGTTTCGCCATCATGGACACCTCCTCAGACATTTTCCGTTTAAAATCTGCTATAACACACCCTCTCCCCTTCTATCTCCGTCACCTCACAATATGGCAGGAGCCTTTCCAGCCAGAACAGCTCCATCGGCTCATCACCGATGGCTTTACGAATCCGCACGCCCGCCCTCCATCGTTCCCCATGCTCGACGTATTCCATGGCGAACATCACGATGTGAGTTTGCCTTAGCAGCCGTGAACGCTCACGGTAAAGCGCTCGTCCGAGAAAAGTGATTGCCCGATCCACCGCCTCTTTACCTTCTTCCCCCTCGCCGTGTAGTCTGTATATCTGATAGGTCATCCTGTCCAGGCCTTCGATCAGGATCTTATCCGGCAGCGGCTCACTTCTCCTCAACGCTCGAAAGAAATTCATCGCACTCATCCTCGCTTTCGGCCGAGGGAAAGCATGTTTCCGCAACTGCTTTCTCTCCAGCACATAAAATCCATTTTGGAGCATGCCATCCATCCCCCCTCGTATCACTATGGATGTAAGATTTGTCCTTTGAACCGCTCTACTTCCCGCTTAATTAACCCATAAACTCTGTCACGGGTGATCCTTGCGAGGGCGTCCAGTACCTCCTCCAATCCGTCCATATAGACCTCCGGCACCTCTCTGCTCAGACTACGACCCTCCTTGTAGGTGATGTAAAGCCAATGTGCCCTATCAACCGGCGACATATCCTCCATTCTCTTCTTCAGGTACTCCTTGCGTTCCTGTGGCTTAGCTACCACGTAAACCCCCGCCTTTTTGCCACGGCGGATGAGCCTTCGAGCCTCTAACTCGTCGAACCCCACGCCCGCATAGGTGGACATCTTGACCAACTGGTCGCGGAGCACGACCTCGCGGTGCGCCAGGCTCTGAAGGTAGATGCGATCGAGCACGTCCAGCCATCCCGGCACCACCATCCCCCAATAGGCGTCGATCTGTTCGTTGACCAATCCCTCGATATCCTCGATCGCCTCGTCCAGTCTCACCTGCTTGCCCCCATGCATCACCTTCGGATAATGCCTCGAATAGACCGCCAATGCCTTGCCCATCGTGAGGACGAACACATCCTCTATACCCAGCCCGGCGCCGTTTTCCAACAGCCGTCTCAGCTCCGCCTGCACCTCAGCCGCTATCTCGTCCTGGAGCAACCGCCATGATGCCTCGTCCGGTTCCCTCTGCCGTTTCCGGGCGACGATCACTGTGTCGAAACGAATGCCATGACGATGGATGCTTTCTGAGCTTTCGCTATGGTACGTCCACACCCTTCGGATGTCGAATCCCGCTTGCAGCACGGCGTCCAGTACGGCAGCCCACGCTTTCGGCTTTTCGTGGTGGAAGGTGAAGGCCAAAAGCCCGTTCTCTTTGAGCACACGATGGCACTCCTTGAAGCACCGCAGCAAGCCCCGACGGAAGAAAACGTCATCTTTTTGTGCTTTTTCGTTGACGATGATCTCACGCTCTTTTGGCACCAGCGGAGGGGAGAATTCGGGATATTCGTCCTTGAGCGCCAACCGCAGCCAGACGTAGAAGAAATCGCTCAGTTCGGAATACATCACATTGCCGTAATAGGGCGGGTCGGTGATGACGGCATCCACGCTTCCCGCAGGCAGAAAGGACAAGTCCTCGGCTGTACGAGCGAAGAGGGCACAACGCCCCTCCTCTCGTAAAACCTCTCTTACATTCCTCGTCATAGTTGTCATAGGGTTATCGCCGGGCATAACCTTTTTGCCCTTTTCGATCACCTCCCTTGGAGCAAGCAGCCATTGGATTGCCTTTAAGGTCTTATGGAACCGCGCTTGGAATGTTCCCTCGCCGAAAGCTGTACCCCATACATTATTCTCGGAAGAACGATCTACAGGCCAGTAAGCATGGTGACTGAACATTGGACGGGTGCGTCTACTATCATCTAAGTAACGACAAAGCATGTTATTTACATCGGTTGCATCTGAGACTGTTATCACCATCAACTCCCTCACTGTTTTATCCTCGATCTCCAGTATCGCCCGCATGAGCTTTCCGAGGCAGAGGAGCTGGCGAGGGTTGAAGAGGTCCCGCCAGCGACGCATACCTTGCTTGATAGCCTGCTGCGTGTTGTAACCATCGGGTAGTTCCAAATCGGCAGGAGGCAAAGGCAGGGTATCCTTCACCTTCTCGAACTCACGGCAGGCATCCCTGTAGAGCTGGCGGTCGATCTCATCCGCTCCCTTGTATCCGCGTGCCATCGTCTGGGCTTGCCGATGAGTGTAGCCTTTCCGTCGAGCTTCCCTATAGCATTCTTCACACCAGTATTCGAGGGCGAACATCTCGTAGTCAGGTTTATCCCCCGTGCGTCGCACCCAATCCACCGTTCTATCCTCCGCGCCACAATGTTCACAGATGAACCTGCCGCCTGAGGCGAAACCCGCACGGGGATCAAACATGTGCCCGCAATCCACGCAGATCACCTCATTACTTCCCTCCTCCACCCACTGCACCCTATAGCACTCCGGGCAGACCACGGCATCCTTTCCCTTCTTTGTGGCGAGCCTGAACGAATTGAACAACCGCGTCTTTCGGCCACATGAAGAGCAGCGTACCGTTTTGACCCAGAATACATACATGATATCCGCTTCGTGTCCTTTCGGACACCGTGTGCGATACCACTTCTTTATGGACGGGGCAACGGTAGTCTCCAAATCCTTGAACGCTGCCTTTAGCCTCTCCAGATCAACCGGTTCAACGCTCTTTTTAGTGATAAACCACGCGACGGGGTTGACATCCAGTCCGATGACCTTACAGCCCAGGCGCAGCGCCTCGACAACCGTAGTGCCGCCGCCCATGAACGGGTCGAGGACGATTTTATCCCTGCAATATCGGTTGATCAGTTCGATTGCACAGCCGTGACCGGTGTGGTCGGCGTCGTTATGTCCTTTGTGACATTGCCGATAGTAAAGCCAGTGCCACGCAGTTCTGCCTTGCTTATGAGCGATCTCATCAAGCCGCTTCCACTCCTCATCTGGAATCAGCGATGCCAGCAGAATCGTACGGAACACGCAGCCCAGCCGTCTCGCCCACCATTTGTGCAGAAGCTGATATGGTCTCCTAGCGTTGGCCTCCCTCTGCGCCAGCGGATTGACCTGCTCGATGGGGAAATCGACCTCAATGTGATACATAGTTCTTACTCTCCCTAACACGAATCCCGCAGATGGTCATGTTTTTTCATCCTAATACCGGCTATTATTATAACCACATCGGCGACATTTGTAAAGAATGCTGCGATCTCAACCCAGTCTTATCCTGTAGATATGATCACCTTCCCTGAAAGATTTTCCTCATCCAGCTCGATGCCGAGACCAGGTTTGTCCGGAATGGCGACGAACCCCTCCTGATCGATCCAAATGGGTTCCTTAACGAAAGCCTGCATCGTTTGAGGGGTCAGCTCTCCTCCTAAGAGCTGCGATCGGGTCCTCGCCCGATTTTATCACGGATTGGTTAGGAAGGTCAATTTTAGGTTGACGTGGAGTATAGGCTGTTATATCCTAATACTCGACTTTATCCTTGAGGTAGTACATATGCGTGAGCCGATAATCAGCGTCTCCGGAATCCGTGGTATAGTAGGTGAATCCTTTACACCTGAGCTCATCTTGAGGATCACATCGGCCTTTGCTAAAGCTGTGGGAGAGGGCCGAGTTTTGATAGCCCGAGACACCCGCCCATCCGGTGAAATGGCCTTCTGCGCCGCCGCTTCGGCGCTCATGGGGGCCGGAATCGATGTCATCGACGTGGGGATTGTCCCGACACCTACGGCTCTGATATGCGCCTCGAAGCTTAACGTCGAGGGCTGCATCGTCATCACCGCAAGCCACAATCCGCCCGAGTGGAACGGACTGGAGCTTTCAACCGAGGATAAGGAGAAGGAGGATATGGTGCTCGATCTGTATGAGCGGGGCGAGATGAGGTTGGTGTCATGGGACAAGGTGGGCAGGGTCCACCGATATGAGGGGGCAGTGGAGGATCATATAGGCAGGATACTCTCGCTCAACTGGATCGATCCTCCCTTGATCCGTTCCAGAGGGCTGAAAGTGGTGGTGGATTGCTGCAACGGCGCGGGATCGGTTATAACACCCGAGCTCCTGAGGAGAATGGGATGTCAGGTCGTGGAGCTCTACTGTGACCCCGATGGAACCTTTCCAAGGGAACCCGAACCTACACCAGCGAACCTCACCGATCTGGCGAGGGCCGTCAGGGAGAATGGAGCTGACCTGGGAATAGGGCACGATCTGGACGCCGATAGATGCGTGCTGGTCGCCGATGGAGGGGTGCCGCTGAGCGAGGAGATGACCTTTCCCCTTGCCGCTGATTTCATACTCTCAAAGCGCAAAGGCCCCGTTGCCACCACCGTGGTCACCTCGATGCTGATCGAACATGTCGCCGCCAAGTATGGCGT
>JAGGXZ010000165.1 GCA_021162805.1 Candidatus Poribacteria bacterium | reverse complement strand
TTGAGGAACCCCCTCCTTTCTATCCCATTGCGGCAGATAGACCAAGGCTCCCGGCCGCTCTATGAGCCGAAGCCTACCAATTGTGTTCGTTCTTATTTCCCTTGAGTACGGGCGAAAGATTTTTCGCCCGTACTTTGACATTCCTGCCTCTCCCTTTCGAGGTTAAGGTGCACCTCGGCAATGTGACGGTTTTGCCAGACAGGGCTGGTGCGACACCCTGTCATGCTTACTCGCCAAGCGAGAACCGTTCACGTAGGCGGCCACCAACAGAGGTTAAGGCTAAGGTTAAGGTTGAGATTCTTCTTAACCTTAACCTAAACCTTAACCTGTTCTTAAGAAGCCCTGTGTGCAGAGGAGGAACGAGGAGAAAGGAACTGGGAACGAAGGTATGCAAATTTCGAATTTCGAAATGCGAATTTGCGAATTTAAATTCGAAATCCGAAATCAAGGTGCTTCCTCGTTCCTCGTTTCTTCTTCGACACACTTTCGGTCAACTGCTGAGGGGCTCCCATTGATTCCAGACTATATCGCCGTATCCTTGGGATATCATTTTACACTATTTCCCTCCGTTTGAAAACCCCTAGTGCATAAGGGGGCGAGGCATTCGAGGAATGCCTCGCCCCTGGGATTATCAATCCACGAATATCTCCCTGCCCGATGGCAGTGAAAAAAGCCTGAAGTCCTCTATATGCATATCTGGGTCCATCTCCATCTCGATCTTAAATCCGAGCTGATCCTGAAGCTTTTTGAGCTTATCGCTTTCCCTTGTCATTATCCTCTCGACGATCGACTCGTTGGCTATGACCTTGATCCCCCTGCATCTTTCGATCTTGCTGCTCGCCTTTCTCACCGCCCTGAAGATCTGGATCACGATCGTATCCTGTGACAGTATCATTCCGGAGCCATCACAATAGGGACATGTCTGGCAGAGCATGGTGTTGAGGCTGGGTTTGGAACGCTGTCTGGTCATCTCCACGAGCCCCAGCTCGGTGAACTTCAATATGTTCGACCTGGATCGATCCCTCTTCAGGTTTTCCTCCAGCGTTTTTATGACCTCCCTTTTATGCCTCCTATCCTCCATATCGATGAAATCGATGATTATGATCCCGCCTAGGTCCCTCAGCCTTATCTGTCTCGCTATCTCCTCAGCCGCCTCGAGATTGGTTTTGAGTATGGTGTCGCTGGGGTCCTCCTTGCCGACATATTTACCGGTGTTGACGTCTATCGAGACGAGCGCTTCGGTCTCGTTTATGACGATATGGCCGCCGGACTTGAGCCATATCTTCTGCCTCAGTGCCCTTCTGAGCTCCTTTTCCACCCCATAGGCCTCGAAGAGCGGCTCCTTATCGGTGTAGAGCTTAATCCGATCCTTCATCTCGGGCAATAGCTTCTCCGCGTATGACATCACCCTGTCATAGGATTCCCTGGAGTCAATCAGGAGCTGTGAGACCTCCTCCGTGAGGATATCCCTGACCACCCTGAAGATCAAGCCGAGGTCCTCATGTAGGAGCGCCGGGGCTTTAACCTGATCAGCTTTGCGTAGAATCTGCTGCCACTGATCGTTGAGAAATTCGATCTCCGACCTGAACACCTCTTCGTTTTTACCCTCAGCGGCTGTTCTGACGATATAACCCCTGTTATCCGGGCGGAGCTTCATTATCAGTGTCCTGAGCCTTCTCCGCTCCGAGTCATTTTCGATCTTTCTGGAGATGCCGATGTTTTCCAAGGTGGGCATATAGACAAGATACCTGCCGGGCAGGGTTATATAGGCAGTCACCCTGGGCCCTTTCATGCCCATGGGTTCCTTGTCCACCTGAACTATGATCTCCTGATCCTGCTTCAGGAGATCGGTTATAGTTTTTCGTTCTTTTGTCTTAGACGATCCGTTTACGAACTCGCCGAATTCGTTTATAGTTCTATAAAGATCGGATATATGAAGAAAGGCATTTCGATCAAGGCCGATATCAACGAAAGCGGCCTGCATTCCAGGCAGGATGCTGTTAACCCTGCCCTTGTAGATGTTGTTGAGAATTCTGACCTCGTCCTTTCTCTCCGAATAAAACTCCGTGAGAACGCCGTTCTCAAGCAACGCGACTCTCGTCTCAAACTCGTCGTCGGAAACCAGTATTTCCTTCGTCATGTCTTTAGCCTCCCAGCTTTACATCGGCAGCACCTCCAGCTTTCTCTAGCATTTCGCCCTGGCAACAGGGTTTTTCAGCCATGCTTGGGCCTCATTATCGCTATCGGGAGTATCATCTCTTCCATCGATATTCCCCCATGTTGGAAACCACCTTTAAATTGCCTCTTGTACTCGTGAAACTGGTTGGGGTAGACGAAGTAGAAATCCTCCTTAGCGAGGATGTAGTTTTTGCCCGGGAAGTCGTGAGGCAGCATATACCGTTTGGGCTCGGTTATATGCAACGCCTCATCGGGGTTACAGCCGAGATTCATCCCCACCTTGACCCTCAAGCTGGTAGTTGTGTCCCTGTTGCCGAATACCTTCGATGCCCTGTTGCCCAGGATGGAGCCGTGATCCGATGTGACGATCGTCACAGCTTCCCTCTGCGACATTATCTTCATGATCTGGAAGACGGTCGAATGCTCGAACCATGTCCTCGTCAGAGAGCGAAATGCCGACTCATCAGGAGCCATCTGCTGGAGGATGTCCAATTGTGATCGCTTATGCGTTAATATATCGATGAAATTAACCACCAGGGCCGCCACGGAGATGCGGTTGAAGGAGGAAACCCGTTTGAGATACTCCTCCCCGCCCCGGACATCGAATATCTTGAAATACTGTACCCCGGGCTTAAGCTGAACCCCTAATCTCTGAAGATTCATCTGAAGAAACTTTTTCTCATGTCGGTTCGTGCTCTTCTCATCCCCGGGCATCTCCTGCCAGTATTGCGGATACTTCTCCGCTATCTGCCCGGGAAAAAGTCCGCTGAAGATCGCATTCCTGGAATAAAGCGTGGCCGTCGGGAGGATGGAGTAATAATAATCCCTCTGAACGTTAAAATAGGGATACAACAGGGGTTCTATCGCTAACCATTGATCCAGTCTCATACAATCCAGAACCACAAAGAAAACTTGCTCTCTTTCCCTAAGAAGCGGCGCGACATATCTTTCGATCAGATCAACTGAAAGGACGGGACGATTCTCACTTCTCAGCCATTCAAGGTAATTGCGCTCGATATATCTGGCGAAGATCGAATTCAACTCCAGCTTCAGATCCTCATGGGTCTCTCTCAAGCCAACCTGAGGGTGGCGATCGAACTCCAGGTCCCAACGGGCCAACGTGAGATAGATCTCGATCCAATCCTCCCAGCTCAAATCCCGATACTTCATCGAGCTTATCCTCTCGAAATCCGCCACATAATCCCGGGGTAGACTGCCCTGAATGAGTTTCTCCTGATCCAAAACCCTCTTCAACGTCGATGCGATCTGTTCGGGTCTGAGCGGCTTAACGAGGAAATCATCTATCTTCCGGCCGAGCGCCTCGTTTATCAGCCCCTCATCGCTGTTCTGAGTGACCATTATGATGGGGACGGAGGGATCGACTTGATGTAACCGTTCGAGCGTGGATATCCCGTCCAAGCCGGGCATCATCTGATCGAGCAGCACGGCATCATATCCACCCTCCTTCAGGAGCTCCACCCCATCATCGCCGCTGGATGCCGGAACGATCTCGTATCCCCGCTCGGCCAAAGCCAGAATATGCGACCTTAACGATTCAATCTCATCATCTATCCATAGAACCCTTTTGGCTTTAATCATGTTTTCATCCCCTCCTTTTCTGGAGGAAGAAAACGATCGAAAGGACTAAATCGTTTACCTAACCGTTCTGCGAGGCCGGCAGCCTTATATGAAACGTAGTCCCCCCAGGACCGGTTTCAACCAGCGAGAGCTTTCCGCCGTGGTAATCCTCCACGATTCTCTTAGCCAGCGCAAGACCCAACCCCCAGCCATGCTTCTTGGTCGTATAGCCGGGCTGAAAGATCTTATTCCTGGCCTTACGAGGTATCCCCCTACCGTTATCTGAATAGATCACGACGATCTGGTTTCGCTTTGGATCGTGCTTCGTCTTGATCCTTATGACTCCGATATCTTTATCGAACGCGTCGAGGGAATTCTTGATGAGATTCTCGATCACCCACCCCATCAATACGTCGTTTATCATCGCCAGGGGAATCTGAGGATCGTAATCCTCAACGATCTCCACCTTTCTCCTCCGGAATGAGATCCTCTTACGATAGTATTCGACCGCCTGATGGATCACATCTGAGATCTTCATCGGCTCCAGTTTAGGTGTAGAGCCTATCTCACCGAACCTCGCTGTGACCTTACGAAGCCGCTCCAGATCCTCCTCCATCTCGTCCAGCATCTCGCTTAGTTCCTCATCCCCTTTGAGTTTCTCGGTGAGCATCTCCGCCCAACCCATTAGGGATGATATAGGTGTTCCGAGCTGATGGGCGGTTTCGCGAGCCAGCCCACCCCATATAGCTGTCTGTTCGGCCTGTTTCGACCGGCGGTACATCCAGAAACCCATTCCCAGAAATCCGGTTATCAGGACGGTCTGCAGGAAAGGCATCACCAGCAATTCGTTATACCTGCCTATGGAGTAATGGAAATATCCCTCTCGATATCCGGGGTTTATCTGCACGGCAACCGATCGATCGTGTTCCCTGGCATCCCTGACGAATGCCTTCGCCCTTGCAACCTCCTGAGGTGCATCGCCAGCCGTCTTAAACTCGCCCCATATCCGCCAGAAAAGCGGATTTCCGTTGACGTCCGTGAACACGAAAGGGAGTCTATCGGCCTTATCCGCCGAGACGTCCCCGTAGTACATATATCCGACGATGATCCTATCCTCCATGACATATCTGGTGGGGATCTTCTGATGAAGCCTATCCATCCTGGCCAGTATCCGTGCAAGCTTGCCTATCTCCTGGGGATTCAACGGCTCATCCCTCTGTATTTTGCCCTCCAGATCGGGATCCAAACCCCTCGCTATTATAGGCTGATTGGTGAGCTTGTCCGTAATTACGAATGAAAGCTTGTTCGAGCGCATCATATCACGGACGATCTGGCTCACCATATTGCTGAGCCTCTGATCATCTATGGAAGGCAGGTAGGCGGCCAACTCGGCCAGCGACAGCGCCATCATCTCGCTATCGCGCTCCAGCTTTTTGACTATGGTGTTGGTGTAATAGAGGAACAGAATCAGGAGGAGCATCAGAACGATTATGACGTATCCTATTAGAAAGCTCTTGCTTCTATAGTTGATCTGAAAAAGCGATCTACTCCGCATCTCAATCCTGAGCCCTCGGCTCGTCCAGGCAAACTCGAAGGTTAACTTCCGCCGACTATTGTATCAGAGCCCACCACCAAAGTCAAGAGACGGGAAAAAACCGGCCTAATAAATTCCTATCGGCACGACGTTATGAGATCCGTCGCTTACGACGAAATGACGACAGGGGTTGCTTACGGAGCGGGTTAGGATTTTACAGTGATGGAAAAAGTACCACAACCGAAATGAGTATATTTGCCTACATGGAGTATAGAGGCCAGCTCGAGATATGGGGCGAATTCGGCGGGCATAGCCGAGAAGATCTGATATCCCGACCAGTACCCCGGCCATTCCTCTGGAACTGATTTAAGGTCATGAAATATAGGAGGGCAATCCGGGTGGTTTAGAATCTTTTCGACGGCCCCGATATCCTCCCTGTCCAGGGCCTTTTGTAATTCACCTGTCGGGACTTTTCTGTTTAAGATGATCATCTCCAGCCTTAAGAGCAGCGAGTTTATGATATCGCGCATGGTCGGTATTGCTTCCAGCGGTGGAGCCTCTCCCTCTCGGAGGGGAATATAGTTGCCCTTAAGATCAAACGGTGTAAGCCATGATAGGAGGATCTGATCGCCGGGTATATACCTCGGCGAGATGTTGAAATCGGTCCCCTCGAGCCATTGAAGCGGCGTCACGCGATAACGCAGATTTAACCTCCCTTCCCTTACCAAGGGGTCCCAATGGTTTCCACGGGCGACGAAGATGGAATGGATGTCGAACCGTCCCCATATCCTGTTCGGGCGATACCATTTCGGATCGGTGGTTCGGCTCGCCTCCTCCATAGCGGGCAGGATCACCTCCAAGAAGATGTCGTGGTTTGCATCTCTGCCCATAAGTTTCAGCTCCCAGAATATCAGCTCCTCCCTTCCATAGGCCGTTTTGCCTGGATAGACGAAGATGACGGATTCCACCGGCCATAATCTTTCGGGCATTTTAATGGGAGGAACATCCTTTCGACCCCTGCTCTTCTCATATTTATCCCAGATGTTCAGCATCTTACGCCATGATGTTGCTTCGCCGGAGGGAAGGCGTTCGGCGATGATATTAGCCAGGAGCAAAGATATATCCTTGGAGAAGCATCTGGGAATCCTGGCCAATGCACCGTTGACGCGCCACACCACGAGATATCGTATGAGGTTAATCCGTTGTAGAAAATTCCACATAGTTGATAAGCTCATATAGCAGTTGAATTCGACTTTTAGGCCACCTTCTCATCTTCCACGCCTCGAGCATGTCTTTTGCCTTCTGGCTCAGGAACCCCTGTAAGCGTCCCCAATAAAACCTTTGCTCCGCCGGATCCCCTATGTTCAGCAGCTCTTTGACCATCTCCTGTTCCTCAGGGCGCAGGAGCGTTTTATAGATGCTGGCGGTTTCCATCAGGTTCAAGAATTCCGATACTTGGAAGGTAAGCATCCCCTCTCGATCCCGCAAATGTGGTCTTATCAGCTGAAGGGGTGATGAGTAGAATCTGATCATCAACTGATCGGTAGGGGCGAAGAGCACGTCGTGGTATGACGCCCTGCAGAGGATATCTCCCATGCTTAGTTTTTTCTTATATACGATCGGGGGGAATATCTGAAAGATCCCTTTGATCTGCGAACCGTAATAGATTACAATCTCCTTAAGCCAGGTTTTCAACCGGTATCTATGCATCACAGCCAGGAATTTGTTCTCATCGTGGACATATCGTCCGAACAGGAGGGGGTCTTCTTCCGCCACTTTACCCGTCAGATGTTTAGGCAATCGGTTGACAAAACCCCATATAATCACGGATCTACGTGAGAGCTGATACAGCTTTTCTGCCCTGGCGAGGATCTCACTGCAGAATTGGCAATACAGTTCCCCCTTATCCGTCGATGTACGCGGGTAGATCCAGCATCTTCTGCATGGGCCGCCGAAGGCGGAATGAGGCATACCGATCTCGTCACCGCCCGGCAGAAGGCCGGGATGTTCATCGAAATATTGCAATGTAGCCAATAGCTCCGCGCCGGTATCACACCGGCGCAGCCAATCAAATTCGCTCAACATTTAAGGCTCTTCTCAGCTCCTCATAATGCTCGATTACTTCCGTATTGATCAGTTCCTCGATATCGATCGGCAGGCGCCATTCGTTCTCGGGTTTCCCCGCATATCGTTTGTACCAGTCTATGAAGTAACTCGTCGGCAGAATCCGGAATTTAATGCTTCCGAAGCCCAGATATCTTAGCTTGCCCATCTTATGGGCTAACCCGTCCTCAAGGATCAAGCACCAGATCAACCTTTGAAGCTCCTGTTCTTCGAGGTTCCAGAACCTGATCGTGAATCGGCATTTGGAGCCGGGCATAATCGCTCTGAAGTAATCGGCTTGGGGTGTGTCCGGATTGAAATCATCGATCCTCTCAACTATCGGCGCAAGGGGAACGTGGGGGAAGATCCTCCACGTATCGTCGATCAGCAGTTTGCGGGTCTCTCCCTCAGCCACCTGTTTCCATCCGCCATCGGTATACTGCCATTCTCCATAGAAGAAGGGCACTTTGAACCAGGCAAGTTCAGGTTTATCGAAGATGCCGAAGCTGAAGGAGATCCGTCCCATAATCGCCTGGTTGGGTCCCGTACCTACCCATCCGAAGAGGCTATCGGCCGGGTTAAGACGTGTGATATCCGGGCTTTGTTCCTTGGAATTGGTGGCTATAGAGTATATATGCCGAATCGTTCCTTTGATGCTTTTGCTCGGCAGGGCATAGATCTTGTCGTTCCCCCTCAACGAGGCATCGGGGGGTGAAACAGAGAAGAAATCCCAGCCGTTAACGGGCTGTTCGTTGAGTGTGGTTTTGAAGGACGGTTCGCCGCTCTCCTTTATGTTGATGGGGCTCAGAACCTCCCCCTCAACGTGAAGCACTCCACAACGCCCTCCAAACGCCCTGTGGGAGATGAAGCCAAGCTTAGAAAGGGGAGGCTTCCGTGTGATGGAGGATCTCTCCGCTGACAGAGATGGTAGCGATTTCAGGGCTGATCCTATGGCCGCCTCAGCCTCCTCTCCTTCAAGCTCCAGCTTATACCATATGCCGTCCCGTGTCAGGTCCCTCTCCCCAAACAGCTTTTTCCCCATACCGTTCGGGTCGGTTGTCAGCCATTGAAGCTTCGTGACGGAGGCGTTGACCCAGCCTAAGCCGTTAGTTTTTTCGCCGCCTAGCGGGATGTCACCGTTTTGAAAGTCGCGTATCATGTTGAGCAGGAGTGATATCTCCTCCATATTCTCCTCGCTTATGTCCTGGATGTCCATCCTGAACCTGAAGATAAGGTTCTCGCCGTATGCGAAGAGATAATCGGCCTTGGCATCCTCAATGGGGCGGCCTGTTCTGGGGTCCATCCTTACCCCATCCATCGAGCACCAGGCCCTTTCCAGATCGTCAGGATCTACTAAATAGGCATCGGAGAAGAAGACGAGCGCCCTATGTCCCTGAGTTCCAAACAGATTGTCCAAAACCTCCTCGGTCTCCCTCGATTCACCCCGGATCGTCCTCAACACCTGAGATGCCCTTTTTCTAAAAGCCCCTTTGATGGTGCTTCCGGGTATGTAGATTTCCCATCCTTCCCTCTCAGCAGATGGAGACCATGTGAGCATACGCGTAAACACCCTGTCATACGGCTTACCGTATCTCCTGGATATCTCTCGATTAGAGGGTCCCCCCTGCCGGAAGTCCATGTTATAAGGCTGAGCCAGCTCCAAACGCACCTTATCCCTGTATGCTTTTATAAATGCGATGTAATTTCTGTCATTGGTTATGCTTTTTCGGAGGTTTCTAGGGTTAAGCAGGTATCGGAACCGGACTCTACGGTGCGATTCGACGAACTCCTCCCATATGGCAGGGGTGATCCCTTTCGGGACGAAATCCGGGTCTGACCATTCCCTCTCATCGATTTCGCCGTTGAGCAGCATCATCTTGATCTTTATGTGTTCCTCGCGTTTGGCCACCTCCTCGTCAACCCAGGAGTCGCTTTGAATCAGTTTGACCTGCTGGTCCACCTGTTGGAAGAACCTAGGAAGAATCTTTCGACACTCGCGGGACAATATCTTCACCATAGCTGCCTCATCTTCCATCCTCTCTGCCAGGCTATCGGAGAGGGAGGGATTGAGACCGATGCTTTTGGCTACTTCCAGCCATGCCACTGTATTAAACTCCTGACCTCTCAGAACCTTATGCTCCATGGCGTTTATAACCCGCTTAGCCATATTGGCCTTCTTGCCCAACGCTCTTTTGAAGGCCTCTTCTGCCTCTTCAAGGGAGGAAAAAGGTTGATCAACAAACGGTTCTAGGCTTTCAAGCAATTTCTTCGAAAGGCCGTATTTCCCCCTGCCGAGTTTACCCAGAGCGGATGAAGAAAGCACCCAAAACTCCTTTTCTCCTGAGGATTGCTCCCGTAACCATGCCGCTATGACCCTGGGCAGATACTCCGACAGCTGTTTCTTCCAATCCTCCGGACTGAGTATAGGGCCTCCTATGACGACGGATAACCGATCCCTGATAGGCTCCGGAAGATCCCGGATCCCCTCCAGAAGCAACCGCCCTTCAATGGCGATGAAGGAGGGAAGTTCCGGGGTTACCCTTCCCCAATTCCATCCCACTAAGATAGGGTTAACAGCGCTGAAGGAGAGGAATATCGTCAGATGGTTTGCGCCGGGGCTAACCTTCGGAAGGGAAGGCGGTGAGAAGGGGATATCCATTTCCAACCGACATCGCCCTAAACCCTTACTCTTGCCCCCGCCAAACCAGAATCTGCCCTCCTTGAGCTCTTGAAGAAGATAATACAATTTCGCCTGGTTCTCATCCCTGCGGAGAATCCAGTCGTTCACCTGCATGGTGAAATCGAAGACTGAGTTGCGGAAAAGGGTTTCGATCTTGTAATTAGCGTTGGCTTCGGCGGCCCACCGATCCTCATCCAGTTTGATCCCCATCCTGAGGTCGAAGAACCGGTCCCTCGGATAACACTCATCCCTTAGCTCGCACCTCACCTCCGTGATCAATCCCTCAGGTATGGGTGATCCATACAGCCTACGCCACATCCTATCAAGCAGGCCGATATTTCTTCCGTCACGTGATCTTCCTATGAAGGCATCCATCAGAGACTGCGCCGTACCCGCCACCTCACCTGCCAGAGAGACCAACCTGTGAGTTCCATCCCCATCCCTTGTGAAAAGCACTCTCCTTGAGTTCCCTCTGTATATGGGGGTTTCAGCCACAAGCCTACCTTCTAAGATCATTTTTAACCCTCCTGCTTTACCTAAATTCGGGATGGTTCATATTCTATAATGAATTAGGGTAACGCTTTATCTCGTAGGGCGGCTCCTTTACCCCCGCCGGATTTCGGCGGCACATAAAGTGCCGCCCTACGAAAGTGTTACCATGATTGGGGACCATCCCGAAAATTAATAGGGGACGAAAACCTAACACCTCTTTTATCTTATCACATATCATCATCATTTGCAATCTCATCTTCAGCCCCCCTTGGAAACTCCTAAGTATCCGAGCAAAAGTAATTTGACGTATTCCTAGATTACTTAACGAAGCCAGAAGGTGTCAGAAAGCACACCGGCCTTGCGCAACGCTGCTGGGAAGTCAAGCTCTACAATTGTGAACCATCCCATAGATCCACTGAATTTGCCCTTATAGGGTGAAGTGAGATATAATTCGGCGCGATAAATTTCAGGGGAGGTCAGGATAAAATGAATGTGATCCTCATCTCATTTGACACCTTGAGACAGGATCACCTCGGCTGTTACGGCTATCCTAAGCCTCTTTCGCCGAATCTGGACGAATTGGCCGAGGGGGGAGTTCTCTTCCGTGATGCCGTGGTGAACTGCGGTTGGACCTTACCTCAACATATCACCATGATGACCGGCACGCATCCGCTCAAACATAGGCTTATCTATCTGAGGAGGCGATGCACGCTGAGGAAGTCCATAAAAACCCTGGCTGAGCTCTTCAGAGGGAGGGGATATCTCTGCTTCGGTTTCGCCAACACGAACGGGTACGGCGGCGGATGGGGTTACGGCTTCTGGCGTGGAATGCACCATTACACTACCGTGTTTCCCTATAACAACATGATGGAACTGCTTCCGGAGGCCATCTCATGGGCGCTGAACATGGCCAAATCCAAGCCTTTTTTCATATACATCCACACCAATGACACCCATGAACCTTTCGCTGCCAGCGAGCCTTTCGGCTCAAAGTGGGGCAGAGAGTATATCAACCGATACGAAGGCGAGGTCAGCTATGTGGACCATTACTTCGGAGCGGTGCTCAAGGAGATCGAAAGAAGGGGGCTAACGAAAGACACGCTCGTCGTAGCGACATCCGATCATGGGAGTGAATTCCTGGAACACGGATTTCACGAAAAGAAGCTTAATCTATATGAGGAGATATCCCGCGTGCCTCTAATAATGCGCTTCCCCGGCGTGCTGCCGGAGGGGAAAAAGATCGAGGGGTTGTGCCAGACGGTGGACATAGCCCCTACAATCCTGGACATCTGCTCCATCCCGATACCTGATTGGATGGATGGTGAAAGTCTTCTACCGAGAATAAAGGGTGAGAGGGGAGCGAAACCGCCGAGATACGTTATCGCTCACACCCTGCACGAGACGATTTATCTATATGAACACTTCTCGATAAGGGATGATCGCTACAAATTCATAAGGACATCTCCGCTGTCCAAACGGCCGGAAAGGCTTCCAGGCGAGATAGGTAAACGATTCGAGAGGCTGGCCTCCGTGGCCCAACTCGGGGATGACGGCATGTGGCGGGAGCTTTACGATCTTGAAAGCGACCCCGGCGAGACGCAGAACGTCATCAACTCTAAACCCAAGGTGGCCTCTAGGTTGGAGCGGGCGCTGGACGAGTTCATCCGATCCTTCAGCTATAACCCTAAGGTCAGGAGGTCATAGGAGTGGTTATAAGGGTTAACCTCGCAGGGGAGGAATACGTGGATTCCAATGGGGAGATATGGCACGCCGATAGGGCATATACTCCTGGCGGATGGGGATGTATGAACCTACCTCAAACTGATATTTTGACGACGACCGATCCGATCTCCAATACACAGGATATGAAGTTGTTTCAAAGCGTCAGGATGGGAAGTGTAGTAGAAATCTTTAAACGTCCGCAGTCGGCTGTCCACCGTTTATAGGTCATTTATTGTCATTTGTCGTCATTTATCGTCATTTAAATGACGGCGAAGCCAAATGACTTAATGACTACAAATGACGGTTGAGCTGTGGACGGCGGACAATCAGCCATAGATAGTACGGGCGAAAAATCTTTCGCCCCTACTCAAGGGAAATAAGGGCGTGGAGAATTACCCTCCTCATCATTCCGGAGGTTGAACCGGCGGAGGATGTTTTGGTAAAATCTAAACGCGGTTGACTGGGTGGGGGAAATACGGGTATAATTCCCCTCGATAAGAGCAAAGGAGGATTGGCATGGGGATGACGATAACCGAGAAGATCCTAGCAGCTCACGCCGGAGTTGAACATGTCGAGCCGGGGCAGTTGATAAAGGCTAAGCTTGATATCGTGCTTGGGAATGACATCACAGGGCCACTGGCGATAGAACAGTTTTATAAGGCAGGTGCGAAGAGAGTCTTTGATCCTGAAAGGGTTGTCCTCGTCCCGGATCATTCCACCCCTAATAAAGACATCAAATCGGCCGAGCTGGCCAAGATACTCAGGGACTTCGCCAGAGAGCAGGGATTGAGGTACTACTTCGAGGTCGGCAGGATGGGCATCGAGCACGCTCTGCTCCCCGAACAGGGGATAGTCGTTCCAGGGGACGCCGTTATTGGGGCGGACTCCCATACCTGCACCTATGGCGCCCTGGGGGCTTTCGCCACAGGGGTGGGGAGCACGGATCTGGCAGCGGCGATGATCACCGGGGAGGCATGGTTCAAGGTCCCCGAATCCATGAAGTTCATATACTACGGCAGGATGGGCAGATGGGTGACGGGCAAAGATCTGATCCTCTACACCATCGGCGATATAGGAGTCGATGGCGCCCTCTACAGGGCTATGGAGTTCACCGGTGAAGCAATCAAGAGACTGTCGATGGACGGCAGGTTGACGATGTGCAATATGGCGATCGAAGCGGGCGGCAAAAACGGCATAATAATCCCTGATGAAACGACGATCGAATATGTGGAGAGGAGGGCCAAACGACCTTACAGGATATATCGAAGTGACGATGACGCCCGCTATGTGGAGATCAGGGAATACGATGTGAGCGAGATCGAACCTCAGGTCGCCTTCCCCTTTAAGCCTGAGAACACAAAACCCATAAGCGAAGTAGGAAACATACCCATAGATCAGGCCGTGATCGGCTCATGTACCAATGGGAGGCTGGAAGATCTCAGATTGGCCGCTCATGTTCTAAAAGGGCATAAGGTTCACCCATATGTCAGATTGATCGTCATCCCTGCCACACAACAGATATATATGCAAGCCCTTCGGGAGGGGTTGGTGGAGATCTTCATCGAAGCCGGGGGGGTGGTGAGTACGCCGACATGCGGTCCCTGCCTCGGCGGGCACATGGGTGTTTTGGCCAAGGGGGAGAGAGCGATATCCACCACTAACAGAAACTTCCGCGGTAGGATGGGAGATCCCGAAAGTGAGGTATACCTATCAAACCCGGCGATCGCAGCCGCGTCGGCCGTCCTGGGCAGGATCGGATCGCCGGATGAGCTGGAGTGAATCGGAGGTGAGGTGTGAAGCTCAAAGGCAAGGCTTGGAAGTTCGGCGATGACGTCAACACCGACGAGATCATCCCGGCGAGATATCTCAACACCACCGATCCGAAGGAGCTGGCGGCACATTGCATGGAGGATTCGGATAAGCCCGATTTCGCCGGACAGGTTCAGCCGGGGGATATCATCGTAGCCGGCAAGAACTTCGGCTGTGGTTCCTCACGCGAGCACGCTCCGATATCTATAAAGGCCGCCGGTGTCTCATGCGTTATCGCCCGATCTTTCGCCAGGATCTTCTTCCGAAATGCCATAAACATCGGCCTCCCGATCCTTGAAAGCCCTCAAGCGGCGGAGGGGATAGAAGATGGAGACGAAGTGGAGGTGGATCTGGCGAAAGGGGAGATAGAGAACCTGACAAAAGGGGAGAGGTATAAGGCCGCTCCGTTTCCCGATTTTATGCGGGATATTATCCGCGCCGGCGGGCTGATGAACTACGTCGCAGGGCAAATCAAAACCTAATTATGTGAAAGGTTGGAGCGATAACAATGTATGTTAAACAGATCCATCCCTGGAACGTCTCGCCCCGGGAGGCGATGAGGATACAAAACAGGCTTAAAACGCAGGTGATCGGCAGGGACGAGTTCGATCCCAAATCCATTAGAACGGTCGCCGGGGTGGACATCGGGTTCAGAAGAGATGTGGCCGAGGCGGCGATCGTCGTCCTGGAGTTCCCATCGATGGAGATCATAGATTATCTGGTGGAGGAGAAGGAGGTCTCCTTCCCCTATATCCCCGGACTTCTCTCCTTCAGGGAAACCCCCCCGCTGATAGCCGCCTTCGAGAAACTGAAGACGGAGCCGGACGTGATAATCGTCGACGGTCAGGGGATAGCTCATCCCCGTCGATTCGGTATAGCATCTCATTTGGGATTGATCCTGGATAAACCCACGGTGGGCTGCGCTAAATCCAGGCTCTATGGCAGACACAGAGAACCAGGGAAGAAGGCCGGATCGATCGAGTATCTCTATGACAGAGATGAGATCATCGGCGCGGCCGTTAGAACGAGAGACAACGTCAAATACGTCTACGTTTCCATCGGGCATAAGGTATCGCTCGATACGGCCATCAAGCTGGTGCTGGAGTGCTGCCGTGGATATAGGCTGCCTGAGCCGACAAGACGGGCCCATCTGATCGCTGGGGGAGCACGACCACCTAAAAAGGGAGCTCCGGGAGGAGCCGATCAGCTCACCCTCTGGTGAGGTCAGCCGATCAGAAGATCCACCACTTTTTTATGTCCTCGGCGGTCGAGATCAGAAACAGCTCATCCCCCTCGTTTATGATATGCTTACCTCTGGGGATTGTATTGTGCCAGGAGATCGTTACCACCCAAATGATATATTTGGACCTGCACCTCAAGAGTCACCTCATCCAACACCATAACAGGGAATAAACCTATAGTGTCAGGGAAATCATACCCCACCTTCCTCAGAAACTCCATAGGAGATAAACCATCCATCCCCTTCCGAAATGAGCTCTCTCATTATTGTAGAAATTCTACCAACTCTGAGCAAGTGAGAGGAACTGGTGCTCTTCTGAGTTGGCTCCAGGAGTAAAGATCAGGTGTGTTCTCTTCAAGAACTGCTTCTTCCACTGCCTCAAAAGCTCACAGGAGATGTTGTATTGCCTGCAGATCTGTGCCTGGGATCTCTCCCCTTTTAGAGCCTCAAGCACAACTTGGACTTTGAAATGAGGTGAAAAC
>JAGGXZ010000164.1 GCA_021162805.1 Candidatus Poribacteria bacterium | reverse complement strand
TTCTTTTCCCATCCGGAGACCAACGACAATCACCGTCCAGAAAATCGGAGGCTTTGATCTTACGCAGGTTCTTGCCATCCACATCGATTATATAGAGATCTGGATGAAGCGCACCCTTCGCCTGAGCAGTGAAGGCGATCTTACTCCCATCAGGCGACCATCCAAGAGTTCCTCCTATGAAGTTCATATACTGAGGTAGGAGAAGCCGGATGTTTTCACCTTTGTAATCTGCGATATAGATAGCCGCTCCTTTCCCAGATCGGTTTGATACAAATGCGATTTTACTTCCGTCGGGTGACCATGATGGGTAGAAATCACGAGCCATGAAGTTTGTGAAATTACGTATGTTGTATATCTTCCCTTTTTCCGCATCCACATCCCCTATGTAGATATCAGTCCATCCGGTGACAGGATTAGGCCTTGAGAAAGCTATTTTCCCTTGAGCCAAAGCGATAGAAATGCCTATCGGAGAAAGCAGTAAGATTAACATACAAAGGATTTTACATCTTCTTTTTACCATCATAGATTTACTCCTGTTTTGCGCTATAGATACTGAGGGAGGGCTTATCCCTCCCTCTATCATCACTTGGAGAAATCAAGATGCTCACCCACCTGATCTTGGATGAATGGAGGACGATTTACCCCGTTTCTCACTTCGACCCTTGTGTAAGCATCTAGCGTATGATCACCTCGGTCTAAATCGGCAGCTGATCGGGTAATCGTATTTGAGTGGAAGAACGGATTAGAAGGGTCGTTGCCCGGCTTAACCTCGATGCGCCAACCTTCATCTCTCAACGTTTTCCCCTCATCGCTATCCACTTGGTGTTTGAACTCGTAGTCTACGAAGACTGAAACGCCTCCTCCATTCCACACATAAACCGAGTGGTTGCTTTTGGTAACATCTGAGCCTCGGTCGTAGGTTAGGCTATTGACCTCAACGTACCAGCTCACGTTGTTTTGGACGCCGCCATGACCTGCGGCGTAAACGATACTGACGACAAACACCAGCGACAGGAGAGTTGTCAGGATCGCAAACCCCATCGCCTCCCTGCTTCCCCTTATGCCTCGCATTTGACTTAACCTCCTTAGCATAGATTAAAGCTTTGGACCCCGGACGTCGAAAGTCCAGCAACTCAGCATGAACCTCAAATGCCTCCACCCATCCCTCACCGTCCTCAGCTTTGAACTCGATCCCTCTTCCCGCGGATAATACCTGATCAGCACCTCGCCTATCCTCATGCCTCTTACCACCGCTGCTATCACCATCTCTGAAGCGAACTCCATACCACCACTCCTTAAGCCCATCCTCTCATACGCATCCCTCCTGAAAGCACGCATGCCGCAATGAGCATCCGATACTCCAGCACCGAACAACAGATTCAACAGGCTCGTCAGAAACAGATTCCCCAACCTGTGACTCCACTCCATCGCACCCGGCAGTATCTCCCCCCTCAGCCTGCTGCCCATCACAAGATCGTATCCCTCATCCAGCTTCCTTACGAACTTAGGTATCTCCCTGAAATCATACGTGTCGTCGGCATCCCCCATGATGATGTATCTCCCCTTGGCGGCCTCTATCCCTGCCCTGCATGCGTTGCCGTAGCCTCTTTTGGGCTGATGAACAACTCTCGCTCCCAAGGATTCAGCTATCTTAACGGAGCCGTCCTCTGATCCGTTGTCGGCCACTATTATCTCCCCATCCACCTTCATCTCCTTGATAGCTGCTTTAGCCTTCTCGATACATCTTGCAAGCGTTTTTGCTTCATTGAGGCACGGCATGACGACCGATAGCAGCATCACCATCAACTCCCAGCATGTCCGAAGTCCTGAAGGATACTTCACCATGATATAGGCAACTTTCATGCCAGATCGTGAGCCCCCATAATTCCTCATCTCCCGATCTACCGCATACCTTTCAGATGATAACATCGTTATCACCAAGATAGGCTCAAAAGGAAGAATCGCTTATCTTATAAGCGATAATGCGCTGATAACTCTGTTATCACTACTGATAACTCCGTTATCACCGCTCATCACTTGGTGTATGCCTTATCTTGAGCCTTTCCATCATCTTCTTCAAACCCACACGGCTTATCCCAAGCATATCGGCTGCCTTGCTTATGTTCCCATTCGTCTCCCTCAACGCCATCATGATCAATCCCCTTTTGAGCCTCTCAATCTCCTCCTTGAGGTTGAACTGAGAGGGCAGGGAGGCGAGTTTGAGCCCCTCCTAGATCACAGGGAGAGAAGGATTGATCTCATACCCTTTCCTCAGCTCTGTAATCCCTCCCATTCTTCAACTGTGATCCCTATTATCCTCTCTACCTCCCTTATCAACATCCTAAAGCTGTGGAACGGAATACTCAACATTGGGGGGAATTGCCATTCTGTGCTGCCTCCAGAGCATGAACTGGTGGCGTGCCCCAGAATAAGGCCCCTCAAAGCCGAGCTTCCTCAGCCTCCTTATGAAATCCCGCCGCATTCAAATCCAATCCGGCTATGACAGGCAAGGGATGGCCCAGCTTGAGCCCAACCAGAATCCAGTCCTCTAAGGTGGAACGCAATTCCTCCTCACATCCCCTCAGGGTGGCTCCAAATGCGATCACTCCTTTACAGGGAGGAATTCGACCCACGAACGATCCATCCTCCAGCTTGTCATATACTGCCATCGCCATGGCGTTATCCACATACTCTGTCAGAATGAATCGCATCCCCTCTTCACCTCTGATTTTGCCAACTCAGGCTATAACTTGATTATACCGAAGGGTTTGTTCTGAGTCAACTTGATTCCCATCTTCCCAAAATAGCGATCCCTACTGTGCCGGGTATGAGGCTGTTTATCAGAGGGACCAGAGGATACCTCAACTCCATCTCATCTTCCTCTGACCCATGCCCTGTAGAGCTTGGCATCGGGAAACTCTCTCTCAAGATAAGCCTCCGGATATGAAAGCCCCTCAGGATACGATATCTCCCATACCTGAACCTCTGGCACGGAACCGGCCGTGTTATCACGGGGATAAACCCGACGGAAATGGTGAAGCTTCCCCCGAAGCAGCAGCTTCGCCACCAGATAATCCCCAGCCTTCTCCGAAAGATACACCCCTCGCCATATGTTCCCCTTAGATAGAATGGCTAAATATCCTGGGATTTCCCCTCTCTCTTTCCCCTCCACCGAACTTCCTGAGAGGTAGATCACCTTGATGGGAAGCTTATACATCTTATGCTCTGTCTCCACAACTCCTATTCCCCTCACCACCTCATCGCCCTCTTCAAGAAGATAAAAGCCGCTCAGGCCCCATTTGCCCTTCGGTATCGTCTCGTCCTTCAACGTCAAAGGGCTATCCCCAGGAATTCCGCCCGGCGGCCTCATGTTGACAATCCATTTCCCTTTCCCAATGGGGATCATCCCATCCGGCGAGATGAGAGGAACGACCATCACCCGCTTGTCTCCTCTCTCGTCCGAGGCCAGCCAGGATATCATCGGAAGGGAGAGCAGATCGGAAAGGCTTATCGCTATATGAGTAGCTCGGTGGGCTTTGAGAAACTCAAGAGCCTCCCTCTCGCTTTGGGCACAGAAGAGATGTCTCGACATCAGATGTATCCGGTATGGGATGAAATGATCCTCATCGACAACAGTCCCTTTGTGGGCAAGGACGTTTATCATGCTTCCGTAATGCCACCAGGCAGCCACGACGGCATCATTTGGGAGGTTATCCCTCATCCATTCCATCGCCTCCCTCCAGGGGCGGGAAAGCATAGGACGGGATGAACGGATCACCCTGAAATCAGCTCTGCAATAGGATAGGACGAAATGCCCTAAAATCAGCGTAAGCAAGGTCAGGGAGGATGCCTTAAGTGGAAGGAGGCGAAGCCTCAAAGCTGCTCTGAACCCCTCTTGGAAAGCAAGTCCTGTGAGGATCAGAGTGGGCGGTGCGAGGAAGAAATGATACCTCTGAGCCCCCCTTGCCACCATGAGCATGACGGAAAACCAGCAGAGAGGAAACAGAAGAGGGATGATCCTCCCACCTGTGGGCTTTCGAGGGGAAACCATAAGAACATATCCTACAAGCAAGAGGATAGATGAGATATACATCATCTGGGAAATCCTCTCGGGGATGAGCGGGAATCTGCTGTAAAGAAGGCCTATGAGGAATATCTCCCAGATCGAGAGAGAGAGCCAGGGGTTAAGGTTGATCTCCTTTGAGACCCTATATAGGAGGATCATCGAGCCTGTGGAGATCAGGAGGAAGCTTATCCCATACCAGCTAACCCAATCGATGGCGGTAGGTCTGTAAAGCTCACTGACCGTTCTCATAAGCCTGCTTCCTCCCAGAGGGGAGATGAAATTGTCCCAGATTGAAAAAAGCCTCCAGGATGTGGAGGATGGGGAGATGAGATAGAGGACGAGGGCGAGGATGATTACTAAAAGGGAGCTTGCCCCGAGGCTGAGATGGACTGAGAAAAGTTTAATTTTTCCCCTTTCGATCCGTCTGAGAGCGATATAGATGGTTGCCGTGATGAGGAACCAAGTTGGAACTCCCCATGCCAGCAGAGCGAAGGGCTTGAGGCAGATATAGGTTTTGGTGAGGATGAAAGCGGCGGTAAGCGGCGGAGTAAGATAAGAAAGGGTCGCCAGAAAATCATCGGTTTTAAACTCGTCGAACATCATCTTCAGGATCATGAGGAGGATGATAATCCCGCTGAAGAGGCCGCTTCCCTCCCAGCTCAGCACCAGTGCCATCTGGCTCAACCCCGCCCCTAGCGCAAGGAGCTGTTTTCTGAGGCCTGAGGAGAGAGCGGATTTAGCAAAAAGCAAGGATGATCCAGCGGAAAGGGCCAAGCAAAGTGAGTCCCTATCAGGGAAACCGGCCATGCTCCTCGGAAGAAGGAAGGGGGAAATGGAGGAGAAAAATGTGGAAAGAAGAGCAAGCTTGAAGCCGAATATCTCCCTGACAAAGAGGAAGAAGAGGAGGAGGAAGATGGAAAAACAAACGATGGGATATATCGAAGCGGTTGTGTGAAGGGAAATTGAAGGGAAGAAGGAGCGGACGATGCGGTGGAGGTATGCGATGAAGTATGAGGAGAGGTTAAGGTGTTTAGAAAGATCCCTTCCCGGGGGTATCCATCGCATCCGATCTATCAGGGGTAGTTTGCCGTTTTGGAGGATTATTTGGGCTTGTCTGAAGAATCTGTAGGGATCAGTTCCGATGAAGAACCTCTCCTCAAGCGATGGAAGGCTTTGAAGCCTAAGAGAGATGCTTATGAGAAGGGGGATAAGGAGAATAAAATGAGGAGTTTTGAACGGCCGGATTAACTTCATCGTAAACCGGTAGGATTACCCTTGTCTATTTCAGATCCCCAAGGTAGACTCTTCCCTTCGGAGAGTTCTCTTAACCAGCGACAATATTCTGAATATGCTTTTAGCAGCTCCTTTTCTTCGTCCAAAGCTATCTCAGAAAACAACTCTCTGAGAATCTCCTGATACAGCTTTGTTAGCTCCTTTTCAGGGAAGATCGGCTCCACACTTCCATCGGGGATCCTCGGTTCCACCCTTTGCTCAGGATGAAAGGGAGGTGGCTCCTCGGCCCAATCATTCCACTCAATGGGAAGTTCGGGATTATCTACCAGTTCAGCTTCACCTCCATAATCCTTCTCTTCCTCTAAAGCGTTGTAATCCGAGATCCCTTCTTCACCTTGATTTTCATCCCGATTTAGTTTCACTCCGAATATCTCAGGAGGCGGTCCAATCAGGGTATGCTTTTTGCCTTTATACGTCGCCTCATACCAAATTTCAGCTTCTACCTCTGGTAGTTCAGGAAACCCTTCAGGAGTGATCGTGGATGTTGCTATGAAGCTCGTTATCTGCCAGTTGTTAGGATCATCATGAATGGATTTTATCTCCGACTTTATCCTCTCCTTCTCCTCCTGTGATAGCTCCTCAGATTTGTCTTTAAGAAGCTGCTCCAGGCGGTTCTCCCTATTTGCCGCTTCCAGTGTGAGCGTTCTTGTGTATCTGACATATGTTGTCGGACGTCCAAGCTCCTGAATGACGTAGATGGACCCCCTTAATGCGTCATCGAAATGTTCTACTGCGAACCTCTTCATGAAATCCTTGCGGATCTTTGTGGGAACCATCCAGAGGAATTCTTCCCCCTTGAATCGAAGGAAAGTTATGTTATCGTCTTCATACTCGATAATATAGCCGGAGTTGCTCTTCTCACCACTCTGTTCCTCTATTTCACCGAAGTTGTTCTTCCTCAGATCTATATTGACAATCCTCATGTTCTTTACTCCTTTTTTCCTGTAACCGGTTCGGATTGATCTTCCCTTATCATAAGCTATATTCTCTTTCCGGGGAGTTTGTTTTTCAACTATTTTGTAGGAGCGTGAGCTGATATAGCTTACTAATCCTATGAACGCCCCGAGGACGATCAGCAGGATGATAATAATTGCCATCATGTCCAATTTAGATTTCATCATAAGCCTCTCTTATCCTTGGTTTTCTCACCGAAAGTCGCGAAGCGATATCGCTTTAAGGACAAAATCTGAGCGAGCAAAGTTCGCTCAGTCGCACCTGCCACGAGAAGTCTCACCGCTTGTGTGGGGAACTTCACTTTACTGTGAACCACGTCTCTTTATATGCGTTATCGAACCCTATTTCGGAGCAACCATGTAAAGTTTCGTGATGCCAACGCCCCGTTTCATTCAGATAGACGGAGGAGCCATGGTTATAAATATACTTAGCGGACCAATTAGTAACATATCCATTTATAGACGTATCTGAATTACACCATGTTTTGGGCACTACAACTACATTCTTATTTTTGCCGTAGAGTTTATACCATCTATGTACGGAAACAGTCGTTTGAGGTCCATTATTGTTAACCTTGAAGATGTACTCGCACTTAGGAGTAACATAGGTACCCACGTTCTGCTCAGTCGAGGGAGAAGGATTCATTGAGTTCCAGCCGGTATAAGTTACCACCGCATAGATAAAAGGGCATACTAAACCGATAGTGGTTACCATCAGGAGAGCGATTTGCAGTTTCTCTCTTACGGATTTCATTTATAATCATCCTCCTTTCAGCGAAATTTTTTCGCTGTTTGCGGATAGCAACTTTCATGCCAGATCGTGAGCCCCCATAATTCTTTATTTCCCGATCCACCACATACCCCTCAACTGATAACTACAGTTATCACCTAGATGGGCGAAAAGCGGGGAATCCCTCTTGATATAAGGATTCTCGACTGATAACTGCAGTTATCACCCCTGATAACCACAGTTATCACCCATCATCCGTCGGGCGCCTTATCCCCAGATTCTTCATCTTCTTCATTAACCCCGTACGGCTCATCCCTATCCTATCCGCCGTCTGTGTTATGTTCCAACCCGTCTCATCCAACACCCTCAGGATCAGATCCCTCTCGAA
>JAGGXZ010000163.1 GCA_021162805.1 Candidatus Poribacteria bacterium | reverse complement strand
TTTGAAAACGTCGGCATAGATAACCCTGCTGTCCTTGGGATCAACGGCTATGGTGATCGGCGGAGTTCGATACGGCCATATCTTCACCCAACTCCATCCCCCGTCATCGCTTTTGAAGAGTCCTTTAGACGTTCCGGCATAGATTATCCTCTCATCCTTCGGATCTATCGCCATGGAAATCACGGTGGGAGCCGGTCCTGGGCCGACACGGATGTTCCGCCAGCTTTTCCCTTCATTCACCGTCTTGTACATCCCCTCGTTATTGACTCCGACGTATATCGTGTGGTTGATCGCAGCTATGCATCTGGCGTTTTTGAATAGAATCCTTTTCCAGGAGACGGCGGGGAAAGCGAGTGAGTGGTGGAGCAGAATCCCGATGGTGGCTAATATCAATGTAATCCTTCCGATCTTCATGTTTTCACCCTCCTATAGGAGGGGTCAGTTCATGTCTTTGAGCTGACCCCATCAGAGGTTAATCACCACATCCTCTTACATCTTGATACCACCCCAGATATCGAGAAACTTGCCTAAGGGACTCACCGAGTGGAAAGGCTTCCTAGGCGCCAGTTCCAACCTCCATACACTCCCACCTCCAGAGGCATAGAGATAGTTCGGGTCCCACTTGCTGATCGCCAAACCGGTGACGCCGATGTCTTGAAATCCCTTTCCCAATGGCTCCCAATTCTCGCCTTCATCTACGCTTCGGAAAATTCCCTCTCCCCTTAAACCCACATATATTATCCGAGGGTCCACTGGATCGATCAGTACGAAATCCCCGCTGACTCCTTTCGGCAACCCTCCCTCCATCAGATTCCATCTCTCCCCGCCGTCTTCGCTTTTATAAACCCCTTTCTTCCCGCAGGCATAAAGCACCCCATCTCGAATGGGGCTGACAACGATCTGATAAAGCTCCTCCTCACCCTCCACTTTTATCCTCTTCCAACTCCTCCCCCCATCTTCGCTTTTAAAAGCACGGGCGGAGAAGGTCACCACATAGATGGTGTTCTCCTCCTTAGGATCTATCGCTATCCGATAAGGAGGAAAGGAGCCATCGACGCCATCGAAGTATTTCTCCCAGCTCCTCCCTCCATCCTCGCTCTTATACTCTCCCGCATAGATGATATCCGGATCTTTAGGGTTGATTACCAAACCCATTGAGACGCCCTTCTTTATCATCGCCCAGGACAATCCCCTGTCGGTGCTCTTATATAGATCGCCGTTCCTTATGGCATAGAGGATCGCCGTATTTTGGGGATCGATCGCTATGTCATATACGGTGCCGGGCAGGGGAATACCATTGTTCCTCCTCGACCAGTTTTTCCCTCTATCTTCGGTTGCGAATATGCCTTCGTTAACAGCGCCGACGTATATGAGAGGTCCTTGAGGATCTGGAACGATACACCACACATGCACGCCATCCAATATCTTTCTCCATCTGAATGAAACGGCGCATGCAATAGATGTGATGAGAAGCACCCAGAGGAAGATTAAAGCGAAGTGCATACCTTTCCGATTCATCAGAATTTACCTAATCAAGATAATCGGCTGGAAAGCCATAGCCTCCAGCCGATTGAAAGTTTATGGTGCATATACGCAACCTTGATGTGCGTTATTGGTGCAGAACCACTGCTGCCCACCAGGTGGTGGATTAGGTATCGGGCAACAATAAACCGTCTCACACCATGTGATCCCATCAGGACAGTATCCGGCTGCATGAGCGATTTTGGGTGTTAAGATCAGGGCGGCTAGTGAAAAAGTAGCTACCAGTGTGGCGGTTGATAGTGCTGTTCTGCTTCCGACCCTTCCTTCCTCCGACAGAATGAATCTCATCGCTTTCTGTCTCGCTATCAGCCTGATGTGTCCCGGAACCATACCTCCTCACCTCCTTTCTTTTTAAGATTCACTCACAAAGCCCGCCTCCTCCCCTTCCGGCTACCCTCCACACCGATATCCTCCTGCCGTTAAGGAGGAGGGTCGGCGAGCCCCTTATCCCAAGCTCATTTCCCCTCTTTATGTTCTCCTCAAACCATCTCAACCCCTCCCCGCTCTCCATCACATCGTTCACCCTCATAACGTCTATCCCTACCTTCCTGGCACACTTAACCCACGGTTCCCTCAGGTTCCCCGCCCTACAAAGCAGATAATCGAAAAACTTCTCAGGGAAGATCCTCTGTATCACAACCTGTCTTATGTCCTCCACCACCTCAGCCTTCCCATGCAGGCTCCTAAAAGGCAGCTCGTCCCCCTTGGCTTTCTCATCCCTCTCGGCTATGAAGTAGATCTTAAAATCGACCTTATCAAGATACTTCCTCACCTTCGGGATCAACCTCCTCTCCGCCTCCAACCCGAAAGGACAGAAGCTCATTACAAAAAGCTCAAGCTGGGGTTTCAGCGTCCCTCTGCTGTGCTGAGCTATAAGCTGGTCAAAGCTGACCTTCTTCCGCGAATGATCCACCTCCTTCCAAAGCAAATCCTCTAATCTATCAAATCCCGGTGAGTGATCCGGTGTGTGGCAGCGGAGACATGCCTTTGGGTTAAGCTTCCCACTGATGTTCTCTTTCGTCGGGTTAAATACATGTCTCTTACCCGGACCATGGCACGACTCACATCCCACCCCTGCTAACTTCCTACTCCTTTCATCCCCTATCTGATATCCCGTCTCATAGCCGAACCCAGTCGTATGGCAGATGAGGCAATCAGGATAAAAATATCTGTTCCTCCTGAGAAGCGTTCTGTATGCGCCTGCATGGGGTGTCTGCGACCATTGCTCGTATTCATCAGCGTGACATGAACGGCACTCCTCTGAACCGATATATCTATTGCCGTTAAGCGATCGGAGCTTCCCTCCTCTTTGAAATCCTCTGTCCTGTGCCACTGTTCTGTAAAATTGATTCAGGATACCCCTTATCTCCTGATCATCCGGCACATCATCTCCCAGCAGTATACTCCCTGAGGAGGTTTTCATTGAAGGCAGTTTCACAGCCAAAAACCCAAGCTTTTCACCTTTAGGACTTGAGAAGAGAAGATGCGTGTCGCCGATCTTTTCACGATCACCGCTTTCGCTTGAGATGATGTAATCGATCCCCCTAGCTCTTCCGGCAACCTCCCGAATCTCCGATGTGGATAGGTTAGAGAGAAGCAGGACTATATCCGCCTCCTTCCTGTGTTTTTGATAAACTAAAAGGGGGCCATTCTGAGGGATTTTGACAATTGAAAAGGGGGCCACCAGATCAAAACTCTGCTATCATTAGAGGATCAAAACTCTGATGATAGTGGAGGAGGAGATGACC
>JAGGXZ010000162.1 GCA_021162805.1 Candidatus Poribacteria bacterium | reverse complement strand
TATTTTAAGCTCTCCGGCGATAGGGGATGTGGACGGTGATGGGGAGATGGAGGTGATTGTGGGAAGTGCAGATCATAACCTCTACTGCGTATCAGGAAGGAGCGGTAAGGAGAAATGGAGGTTCAAGACAGGTAGTAATGTGGAAAGTTCCCCTGCGATAGGGGATGTGGACGGAGATGCTCGGGCGGAGATAGCGGTTGCAAGCGAGGACGGCTGGCTGTATTTATTGAAGATTGAAAAGCCCATCGGCGAAATCCTCTGGCCTCGGTGGCGCGGGGATGCTCAGGGGACAGGGCTTTTGGAATGCGCCCGCCTATACGGTCTCGCCTCACAATTTAGACAATATGGTGTAAGGGTATTTTCATTATCGCCGAGGCTTTTGGAGTCCGCCCTTGAACAGCTTAGCAGGCTTGGGAAAAAGTTCAAATCAGCGAAGAACGAGGCGGAGTTTAAGCAGGAGATTGAGAAAACAAGGGAATACATCGCCGAGCTTGAAAGGCTGTCGGAGCTTTCCGAGGAAAAGCGAAACCTACCCAAGCGAATTGAGAAGGAGAAACAAAAGGAGATAGCTAGGATAGAGAGGGAATACCTCAAGCCGAGAGGAGAGTTTGAGAAGATAGCCCAGTACCAAGCAAGGCTGAGGAAGGGGAAGCTGCTGAAGCAGGAGGTGGAAAGGAGGTACTCCGCCAAGCTCGCAAAGCTGAAGTCGGAGACAGCAAAGCTTGACTCGCAAATCCGTGAGCTTACGGATAAGGTAACCATCCTGCTCAAAGTTGACCGCATAGGCGCTTACGATGCGGACAACGAGACCTTCCCAATCACCGTTCAGGGACGGACGGAGAACGTCCACGTCCCGATTGACATCGCTCCCGATTTCAAAAGGAGGAAGGACGAACTCGTAGTAAAGGCTAAGTGCAGGCTGAACGAGGAGCTTGAGTGGGAGTTCTACGATTTCGTCATCCAAGACCCGAAAAGCGGGAGGGACTTCCCATTCGGAGCTTCCGCTAAGCCCACCCAAATCGTAAAGACCGAGTTCCCGCCGAACCTGTCCGCATCGGTCTCCTTCTCGGATGCGGACGGAAACCGCTTCCTTGACGCAGGCGAGACCGCCACGCTGAAGGTAACGGTCCGAAACGATGGCAGGGGGAAAGCTCAAGGCGTGAGCGTCGTCATCTCCACGGATTACGAGATGCTCCTTCTCTCCTCCGCTGTGGCGGACGTAGGGGATATACCCTCTGGGGAGGAGAGGGACGCAGAGTTCAAGCTGATAGCTCCCGAAGATGTGGAGGGGAAGGATGTGAAGCTGAAAGTTGAGGTTCTGGAGTCCGCAGGGTTTGACGCCACTCCGGTTGAGGTGAGCTTTCGGACGAGGGCGGTTCAGCCTCCCGAAATAGGGGTGGCGAGATACATCCTGAACGACGGCTCAACGGGGCTTGCGAGCGGAAACGGGGACGGGAAGATACAGCCTGGGGAGCAGGTTGAGCTTACCTGCTTTTTGCAGAACGTAGGGCTTGGGGATGCGAGGGGTGTAACTGCGAGGCTGGTCTCCTCCGACCCGAACGTCCAAGTTGTGAAGGGGGAGCAGAAGGACATCGGGGGGATAAGCTCGGGGGATTGGCGAAAGGCTATCTTCGCCTTCAGGGTGAACAGGCGGTTCAGGGGGAGGAAGCTCCCCCTCTCGGTCTCGGTCAAGGACGCGAGGGAGCGGTTCAAGTGGGAGATACCGCTTGACATCTACATGGAGGTGAGCTACGAGGAGCCAGTGGTGGTGAAGGTTGAGGGGAAGGCGAGCGGAGTTGTTCTGAAGCAGCTTCCCCAGATAGCGAAGGAGGATTCTGAGGGGCCGAGGATAGTGATAATCGAGCCGACGATGATGGGCAGGGGGATAGCCGTGGTGCCGAAGGTGAGGGAGTGCAGAGTGAGAGGGCTGGCTTTGGATGTGTCGGGCGTGGCGTATGTCGAGGTGAACGGCGAGAGGGCTCAGACGGAGGAGATCGACGGGGGGGTGGAGTTCCGGCGGACGCTTCAGGTAGCGGGGGAGAGGGAGGTGGTGATCCTCGCAGTTGACGGAAAAGGGAACGTAGGGGAGCTGAGGTTCAGGATAACGAGCGGGATAGCGGAGATGGGCGAGATAGAGAGGTGGGCGGTGGTGATAGGGATTTCTCGGTATTCGGACGAGAATCTGAACTTGAAATATGCGGATTCGGATGCGACGGCGTTTTACGAGTTCCTACGCTCGGAGGAGGGAGGAGGCTTCCCCGAAGACCACGTGAAGTTGCTTTTGAACGAGGATGCGACGTACGAGAAGATGAAGGAAGCGTTGTTCAGCTTTCTGGGGAGGTCTGTGAAGGAGGACATGGTGGTGATATTCTTCGCCGGACATGGGGCGCCCGACCCGCAGAGGGAGGAGAACCTGTATCTATTGCCGTATGACGTTAAGGTGAGGAAGCTGTCAGCCACGGCGTTTCCAATGTGGGACATACGGACGGCTTTGGAGAGATATATCTCGGCTGAGAAGGTCGTGGTGATAGCTGACGCGTGCCACAGCGGTGGGGTGGGCAAGGAGGTCGTGGCGATGCTGAGGGGAGAGAACCCGATAAACAGGTATCTGCACCAGTTGGGGATGATATCGAAGAGCACGGCGGTATTGACCGCATCGGGAGAGAATGAGCGATCTATGGAGGATGAGCGATGGGGAGGTGGACATGGGGTTTTCACGTGGTGTCTGCTTGAGGGGCTGAAAGGGAGGGCGGATGAGAACGGTGATGGCATGGTGACGTTGAAGGAGATAGGCGATTATGTGAGGGAGAAGGTCAGGCGGGAGACCGGGGACGCTCAGCATCCGGTATTGACGGGGCGATATGACGGTAACCTGCCCATGGCCGTTATCCCCTCCGCCGATTCCACCGCTCGGTAATACCCACGGGCAGGCACGGGGGCCTGCCCCTACGGTGAGGCGTATGGGTGATCTCCCCGCGATCGTCCCATTCGGAATCGTAGGGGTAACCCCCCGTGGTTACCCCGTAGGGCGGTTCCTTCACCCCTGCCATATTACGGCGGCACATAAAGTGCCGCCCTACGAATTCACAGGTCTGCCCTTACGGGAAAACACATGGGGAGAATAGATCATGAGGAAGATAACGTGGTTGTTGCTTCTTCCTCTCCTGCTTCTTCCGCTCCTCGCCTGGGGGGCGGAGGATACATGGAGATACAGGGCCTATGAGGCCGAGTTCTGGAAGAGGGTAGACGATAAGCTCAGGGAGGCGAAGGTGGAACGCATTGCCGTCCTCCCGTTTAAATCCCCGCCCGATATCGCCGAGCCAGGTCGATATCAGAGGCGGATTGAAACCGGCCTCATTGGGCTTTCCGGATACCGATACATAGTGCTGACGAGGGACCCCGATGAGATCGAGGCCCTGATGAGAAACTTCGCCTTCGAGATGTCGGATCTGTTCGACCAGCGCACGGTCGCAAGGCTCGGGAAGGCCCTCGGAGCGCAGGTCATCGTCAGCGGTGAGCTTTTCAAATTCCCGCCCGCCGAGATCAGGCTCTACCTCCATCTCGTCCACGCCGAAACGGGCCGGATAATCTACGAGGAGATCCTCTGCTTAGACCCGAAACGGGATTATATGCTGCCCCTCGACCGCCTGCATCCGATGGATTCAAAGGGGGAGATGGAACAGTTCCGGTTCTGGAACTCCGTCAGATCGCTCCTCCGATCCGAGGGGATAAAGCGGATCACCGTTCTGCCCCGGGGTAAGGAGGGGATGACCGAGCCGGAACGCCAGTTCGAGATGGGGCTCGTCCGGTCAGCCGACTCCCAATACCACGTGATAGCGCATGACCCCGACAGGCTGAGCCGTATATTGGAGAACCTGAACCTGGAGATCTCGGATCTCTTTGACCTTGACACCGTGGCGAGAATCGGTAAAATGCTCGGAACACAGGCGATCGTGCTCGTCAAAAAAGCCGATTCCGGAGTGAGGGTAAATATCCTGAACGTGAAAACGGGACGACTGATATTCACCGCTACCGGAAACCCCGATAAGGTCGGGAGGTATAGGTGGGATTAAAGCGTTAGATTGAGGAGGCTGAGGGGATGAGGATAAAGGTTATTTTCGTTATTCTGCCGTTTCTCCTCTTGATCTCGACCTTAACTGCGGTATCGGATGAGTTTGAGGGAGCTGTCGAGAAGCTCGTGGCCGATCTCTCGGAGAAGGCCGGCGTAGGCGGCCGACCGATGAGGGTGTCCGTGGGGAACTTCACCTACGGTGAGACCAAATTCGCAAGCGCCTTCGCCTACTTCCTCCAACGCCAACTCGAGGACGCGATAAGCGGGTTGAAATCCTTCGAGCTGCTGGATAGAAGGGAACTCGACAGGATACTTAAGGAGCTCGACCTCTCGCTCTCCGATCTCTTCGATCCCGAGACCGCGCCGCCGATCGGCAAGTTGAAAGGGTTGGAGGCAATCCTGACCGGCTCCTATGCCATCTGGGGGGATACCGTCAGGGTAAGCGCGTGCCTGGTGAAGGTCGGCACCACGCGGAAGTTCACCTGTTCGACTTCCATCCCTATGAGATCCATCCCTGAAAACGTCCGGATAAAACCCGAAAGGTTCGATCAGGCGGTGAGCGATGAGAAGCTCCTCAAACCTGAGAAAAGTGAGGATGAGGGGAAGGGCCTTAAGGTGAAGGTGTGGGTTGACAGGGGCGAAGGGGGGACCTACGCCGCGGGGGAAAGGCTGTTCATCCTGTTCAGGGCGAACATGGACTGCTACGTCAAGATCTACGATATCCCCGCGGGCGGGAAGCCCAGGTTGATCTTCCCTAACCGATGGCACGCGGATAACAGGGTCAAGGGGGACAAGGTGTACCGGATACCGGAGGGGGATTACGGGTTCGATCTCATCGTGACCGAGCCGTTCGGCCCTGAGACGCTCCTGGCGGTCGCGAGCACGCATCAGTTCCCCGACATCGAGGAGGAGCTCAAACTGGCCCGAAGTAAACCGTTCCCCGAGGTGGAGGAGTCCGCCAGAAGCCTGAGCGTCAAACTGCGGGGTCTGATCCCCGTCCCGAAATCCCTGATCGCCCAGACGATCTGCACCTTCACGACGGTGCCGAAAATCGTGAAATAAACTCCTCCGAATTGCGTTGTCTATATAAGACAGTCGAGAGTCAAGGGTCACGTCCGCTGTCCATGGTCCCGATCTGCTATTGCGTTGAGCGTTCGTTGCGTTATTTGCGTTAAGCAAAGCGCACAACTCTGTAAGCTCAATGAACGCAATAACACAATAAGCGGGATAACCCAACTGACGGCGGACGGCGATCTGCCGACAGCGGACATTTGTCCGGCATAATATGCCTTGAGACAAATATTAGGAGGTCAAAGGCAATGAGGTTCAGGTTTTTCATATTAGCATCACTCGTTTTAACGTTGGCATCCGTCCTGGGATGCGGACAGAAGCCGACCATAACCCCTGCGGATGTCACGGATACGCCGGAGTATAACTACAACATCGGGATGAGATATCTCAAAGCTGGCGATCTCGAAAAGGCCCTGGCCTCTTTCGAGCGCGCTAAAGGGCTCGACCCGGATTACGCCCCGGCGTATGAGGGGATAGGGCTCGTCAAACTCGCTCAAAACGACCTAAAGGGGGCGATGGAGTACTTCCGGAAGAGCGCGAAGAAGGACAAGCACTATGCCCCGGCATATGTCGGCATGGGGAGGGTATACCTCGCCCAGGGCAAGCCCAACTCGGCCCGCGATAGATTCCTCAAGGCACGCGACGTCAATCCCGACTACGCGGACGCCTACTACTACATGGGGCTCTCATACATGCGGGAGCATAAGTTCGACGACGCCGAGAGGTGGTTCTATCAGGCCCTGGAGAAGAACCCGGCTCACGCCGATGCCGATAGGATGTGGGAGAAGGCGGATAAGATCAAACGGGCTGCACCGGGAACCAAGCACGGTGAGGAGATCTGCCTCAAGGATACCATCTCAAGGGCCGATTTCTGTGCTCTGCTGATCGAGGAGCTGAAGCTGGATAGGTTGATGGTACAGGGCAAAGTGCAGGAGGAGCCCGAATCGCGGAGGAACGTCCCCGACCTTGTCGATATCGGCGGCCATTGGGCCGAGAAATACATACGAACTGTCGTGGAGATGGGAGTTATGATGCAGTTCCCCGACCACACGTTCCGTCCCGACGATCCGATGAGAAGGGTTGACCTCGCCGTGGCCGTCCAGAACATCCTCGTCGCGACGACGGGCGAGGAGAAGCTGAAGACCAGGTTCGTCGGCAGCCCATCGCCCTTCCCCGACGTGCCATCGGGAAGCTACGGCTACAATGCCATATTGCTCGTCTCGACCCGGGGAATACTCAGCGCGGATGTGAAGACGGGGGAGTTTCATCCTAACGATCCGATCTCCGGCGCGGACGCCCTTCTGGCCTTGAGGAAGCTGATGGCGATCTTGGCACGCTGACCGTAGGGGCAGGCCCTTGCGCCTGCCCCGTATGTGGGCGACAGGGGGAAAAACCGTGTTCTTCATCAACCTGATCGCTATCCTTCTCATCCTTGCCTCCTCCTCTGAGCAGCTCGATGAGGCCAAGGATCTCATCCGCCTGGGGAGATATCTCGAGGCGATAGGCGTCTGCCGCGAGATCGTCCAGCTCGGCGACGATCCCCTTCTCAAAGCCAAGGCCCAGCTTCTCATAGCCGATACCCTTAACACCATGCTCGACCAACCCGAGAAAGCGCTCAGGGAATACTCCAGGCTGATCTCGGGTTACCCTGAAAGCGATCTGCTCGATGACGCCCTCTACAGATCCGCCCTGCTCCTTTACAGGCTCGGGCGATACAAGGAGGCCATTGGACTCATAGAGCGGCTGCAGAGGGAATTTGCGGGGAAACCGGAGAGCTTCTATAACGTCTACAACAGCAGGCTTCTGCTGGAGAAATGCAGGGAGGCGATGAGGGAGAAACCCGAACGTCCGCCTGAACCGCCGAAGCCGATACCGAAAGCAGATACCGTCAGGGTGGCCATCCTCAAAGGCGTGATCCTGGCAAGGGTCTCATGTGACTCCGAATTTACGGTCGAGGTGGGATCAAACCCGAAACGGATGCGCCTCCGGAGGGGTGAGAGGATCGAGATATCGGCCTATGGGGGAGCTCTTCATCTGACGCCGACCGACCTCTTCGCCGATTCAATTTCGATCCGCGCTGACGGAGACCCCCTCAGCGTAAACGGCACCAGATACCGGGGGGAGCTCCGTTTTTATCCCGTCGGCGATTCCCTTCTGATAGTCAACGAGCTTCCGCTGGAGGAGTACCTCTACGGCGTCCTGCCGATGGAGGTTCCGGCGAGCTGGCACATCGAGGCGCTGAAGGCGCAGGCGGTGGCGGCCAGGACGTTCGCGCTGAGCAGAAAGCGTAACTCGAAAAACCCGCTCTATGACCTGGATGACACAGGAAATAGCCAGGTCTACGGCGGCGCCGACGTCGAAACTGAGAAACTCAGAAGGGCCGTGGATGAGACAAGGGGCGAGGTGATGCTCTTCGGAGATGATCTCGCCACGGCATGCTATCACTCCAACAGCGGCGGAATCACGGCCAACTCCTCAGAGACGTGGGGTGTCGGACTGCCGTATCTGGTGAGCGTCAAGGACCCCTACAGCCGAAACTCGCCCGTATACCGCTGGAAGGTGAGCCTACCGAGGGGCACGCTTGAAGGAAAACTTTCCGATCTGCTCGGCATACCGAACCTGAAGGTCAGAGCGATCAGGGTGGTGGATCGGGATTCCACCGGCAGGGCGAGGATGCTGGAGATACGACATTCAGGGGGGAGATCGAGGGTATCGGCGAGACGGTTCCGCCGCCTCTTCAACCCAGTGAGGGTCAAAAGCACGCTTTTCAGGCTGAAGCTCGGAAAGGATGGACTTGAGATATCCGGCTACGGATACGGCCACGGCGTGGGCATGAGCCAGTGGGGCGCCCAGAACATGGCCTTGGGGGGGATGAGCTACAGGGAGATATTGGGCTTCTACTACCCGGAGGTGAGGATCGTTCGGTTTTAGGAGGATGCGGGGGTAGATCCACGTGCCTGTTCGCCCATCTTGACGCGCCCTTTCGTATCTGCTATACTGAGGATCAAGTATGATGGGCGGACGCGGGGGTCTGCTCCTACGGTTGGGCTGCGTGGGTGATTTTTATTTTTCCGAGATCGTCCCATTCGGAATCGTAGGGGTAACCCCCTGTGGTTACCTCGCCGGATGCGGCGGCACATGAAGTGCCGCCCTACGATGTAAAACGTCCTGCCGAGCGGTCGGTAGGGGCGCAAGGCATTGCGCCCAGTATTTTGGCGGCACTACGAAGTATAATTGCAGGTGGTGAGTCACCCTGAAAAGATACAAGTTGCCCTACGGCATACCGAACTTCGCAAAAATAGCTGCTGAGAGCTATATCTACGTCGACAAAACCCCGTTCATCCGAAAGCTTGAGGACGCAGGGGAGCCCTACATCTTCTATCTCCGTCCCCGCAAGTTCGGCAAGAGCCTCTTTGTATCCACGCTGGAATACTACTATGACCTGAAACACGCTGACAAGTTCGAGATGTTGTTCGGCGATTTCCACATCGGGGCGAACCCCACCCCCTTGCATAACAGCTATATGATCCTCCTCTTCGACTTCAGCGGGATTGACACCACAACGAGGGAAAGCACCTATCAGGGGTTCCGGGGGAAGGTTAAACTTGGGGTGGAGGATTTCTGGGATAAGTATGAGGACCTCCTCGGCGTTGAGGACAGAGATGAGATCCTGAACATCAATGAGCCGGAGAGGATGGTGGGGGAGTTGATACAAAGGGTAAGGCGGAAAACGGGGAGGAAGATCTACCTTCTCGTGGATGAGTACGACCACTTCGCAAACGAGCTTCTGGCCTTCCGGTTCGACATGTTCAGGGAACTCGTCTCCCGAACGGGGTTCGTCAGAAAGTTCTACGAGGTTCTCAAGACAGGGGCGAGGGACGGTGTGATTGACAGGATGTTCATCACCGGTGTCACCCCCATCACCCTCGATTCCCTCACTAGTGGGTTCAACATCGCCAGGAACCTCTCCCTTGATGAGGAGTTCCACCCCATGCTTGGCTTCACGGAGGATGAGACCAGGAGGCTGATCTGGGAGGTCTGCTCCCACTGCAGCGCAGACCCCGATGAGATCTACTCCCAGATGTCGGACTACTACAACGGACACCGGTTCTGCGCGGAGGCGGATGACGTCAAACTCTTCAACCCCGACATGGTTCTGTATTACCTATCCGACTACCGGAGATACGATGCTTCTGAGAAATATGAAGATCACGTAGCACCCCGACATGGTTCTGTATTACCTATCCGACTACCGGAGATACTGTCGGCCTCCGAGGGAGTTGATAGACGTGAACATAGCCTCTGACTATCGCAAGATAGGCAACCTGTTTCAGTTGTTCGATGCGAGGAAGGGGATGGAGGTGATCAACGAGTTGCTGGAGGAGGATGCGGCCTACGGCAACCTGACGACTCAGTTCAATCTGGAGAGGGAGTTTGACCGGGATGATCTTCTCTCGTTGCTGTTGTACATGGGCTTCGTCACGATGGAGGGTACCCTTGGGCGGATGTACCGGTTCGGGATGCCGAACTACGTGATCAGGGAGCTGTATTACCGTTATCTCTATGAGGATCTGGTGAGGAGGGAGAGGGTAAGGGTTGACGTTCACAGGCTGGAGATGGCGTTGGTGGAGATGGCATACGAGGGGAGGATAGAGGGGTTGGTGAGGATGGTTGAGGATTTTTTGGGGAAGGTGTTGTCAAACAGGGACATGCGTGGATTCAGGGAGGGGCATCTTAAGGTTCACATATTGACGTTGCTACATCTGAGCAGGTTGTATTACGTTCAGAGCGAGCTAGAGGTTGAGAGGGGATATGTTGACGTTTTCCTGAGGGGGATGGAACCGTTTGATGGAAGGTATGAGTGGGTGTTGGAGTTGAAGTATGTGAGGGGAGAGGATCTGGAGGGGATGCTTGCTCGTGTGAAGGAGGAGGGAAGGGAGCTGTTGAGAGGATACATGGATAAGGTACGTCCGCAGGCTAGGTATCCTTTGAGAGGAGCGTTGATGGTCTTCACAGGACAGGGGGAGTGCGCGTTCTGGGAGGTGGTTCAGTAATGGATGAACCGTAGGGCAGCTCCTTCGGTGTTGATTTTGTCCCAGGTTATGCTACCTTAGGTGAAGAAGAGTGATGAGTGATGGGTTATGATCGGAAATCCCAGGGGTTATTTTAGAACGTTAGGAGGATTCAAGAAAGGCGAAAACACCGGAGGTAATCGAGATGAAGGTCGATCTGTTAGACAGGATTGAGATCAACCCGGAGGTTTTATGCGGGAAACCTGTGATAAAGGGGACGAGGATATCCGTCGAGCTGATCCTTGAGAAACTCGCCTCAGGTTACGATTTCAGACAGATCATACGCGAGTATGACATAACGGAGGAGGATATAAAGGCAGCCATAATCTACGCTTATGAACTGGTGGCGAATGAGGAGATAATCGAGTTTGTGACATGACCGGCTTGCTTGTGGATGAGAACGCCCCAAGATGCTTGGTTGAAGCTTTGAGGGAAGCTGGCTATGATGTGGTATGGGTGAGAGAGATACGTCGAGGTATGAACGACGAAGAAATCATCTCACTGTCAATCGACGAATCTCGGGTTATTATGACCTTCGATAAGGACTTCGGAGAACTGATATACAGATCTAGACGGAGGGTGCTCGGTGTCATACTGGTGAGGATATCGGATAACGAAGTGAGTAAAAGGGCAGTTTTGGATTTTTTAGGAAAGCACCCCGATGAAATAAAGGGGTTTTTTACGGTTTTGACGGAAAGGAGGATAAGAAGGAGGGAGTTATCCGACGTGGAGACGCTTCATCGTAGGGCAGATCCTTTACCCCCGCCGCATTTCGGCGGCACATAAAGTGCCGCCCTACGGTGTTGATTTTGCCCCAAGGTTATGGAAGAGAGATGGGATCGGACACGGCGATGGTTGAAGCACCGCAATATGATGTAGGAGCGGCCCTATGTGGTCGCCCGACAGATAGATCGTAGGACGGGGATTTATCCCCCGCCGAGGGGGAGGTGATTGTGATGAAACGCATAATTCCTCTCATCATACCGATCATCCTGCTCATCACCGCCACCCTTTTCGCCCAGAAGGGCATCAGGGTCGTGGGCAGACATCCCCCTGAGTTGCCCGATACGGTATACAGAACCGGATGGGCCCTGCTCATCGGCATCAACGACTACCCCAACCTGCCCCCTCAATACCAGCTCAACTACGCAGTGGCGGACGCCACAGAGCTCGCAAAGTTGCTACAGACCAAATTCGGATTCCCAAAGGAGAACATCATCATCCTCACAAACGAGAGGGCCACGAAGAAGGGAATCCAGAACGCCCTGGCAGAGCTGGCCGATCCCGATAGGGTGAAGGAGGATGACTGCGTGCTGGTTTTCTTTTCAGGGCACGGACAGACCGTCACGCTTCCCAGACTCAGAGGCGGAGGGGAGATGGGCTTCCTCGTGCCCTATGACGCCAAGGTTGACCTCTCCAGGAGGCCGAACGCCGCCCAGTATTACCAATACTGCATAGGGATGGACGAGCTTAAGCGTGCGGCGAAGCTCATTCCCGCCAAGCACATCCTCTTTATCGTTGACGCCTGCTACAGCGGGTTGGTTCTGGAGTCATCCAGAGGGCTTGATCCCAGGATACCGGGTTATCTGAGGAAGGTTGTGGAGGCTCCCGTCCAGCAGATGATAACGGCCGGAGGGAAGGGGGAGCAGTCGGCGGAGCGTTCCGATCTGGGGCATGGGGTTTTCACCTACAAGCTGCTGGAGGGTCTGGAGAGAGGGATAGCCGATATAAACGATGACGGTGTCATCACGGGCTGGGAGCTAGGGACGTATCTGAAGCAGGTGGTTCCGAAGATAGCGGAGCAGCATCCCCTGTTCAGGACGGAGGGCGAGGGGGAGTTTCTGTTTCTGCCGCAGGAGGGGGAAGCTGAGGGGGCGGTGGTGGAGGAGCTGGCGAGCGTGGCCACGCTGGTCGTGGAGAGCGATCCGGAGGGTGCGGAGGTGTATGTTGAGGGGCGCAAGGTGGGGGTGACGCCGTGCACTATTGATCTCGACGCCGGGGTAGAGGGGGAGCGGAGAGTGACGGTGGCCGTCTCGAAGGAGGGGTATCGGACGAGGCGAGCGAGGGTCAAGCTGATAGCTGGCAAACGGGTGAGATGGGCGGGTGTGCGTTTGGAGAGGGTGGATGTCCCGCCTCGGCCCGTTGTCACTCCGCAGCTCTCAGGGGGTACCGCTCCTCCGAAGGAGATAGTGGGCAGGGACGGTGCGCCGATGGTGCTGATACCGGCTGGTGAGTTCGAGATGGGGGATCCGTTCAACGAGGGCGACTCCGACGAGCGCCCCGTCCACACCGTGTATCTGGACGCCTTCTACATTGACAAATACGAGGTCACTAACGAGCTATATACGAGGTTCCTGAACGACATAGGGAGAAACGAGGACGATGAGGGACATCAGCTTTTGGACATCAACGATTCGGGTTGTCTCATCGAATTTGTGGGCGGTCAGTATCGTCCGAAGTCGGGATACGAGAATCACCCGGTGATCAAGGTGAGCTGGTGGGGGGCGGTGGCGTATGCTGAGTGGGCGGGCAAGCGGTTGCCGACGGAGGCGGAGTGGGAGAAGGCGGCCAGAGGCGGGCTCGTGGGAAAGAGGTACCCGTGGGGCGATGAGATCAGCCACGACATGACAAACTATTGGGGAACGGGCGGAAGGGACAGGTGGGATGAGACATCCCCTGTTGGGAGCTTCCCGCCCAACGGCTACGGTTTGTATGATATGGCTGGGAACGTGTGGGAGTGGTGTGCGGACTGGTATGATGAGAACTACTACTCCAGGAGCCCTCGCAGGAATCCTAAGGGTCCTGACTCAGGCGAATATCGCGTTGTGCGCGGCGGCTCGTGGAACAACGATCCGGAGTGGTTGCGCGTGGCGTACCGCAGCAGGTACCACCCACGGACCGCGTACATCCTTCTGGGTTTTCGCTGCGCCCAGGATGTTACCCCTTAGCCCCTTTACGCCTTTACACCTTGAGAAGGAACGAGGAGCGAGGAACCAGGAACGAGGAGATGAAGATTGGGAGGGGACGGGGGGGGTGGATAATTGCTAGGCATTCAGGGGAAAATGCCTCGCCCCTACAGGGGCGCCAGGCCTGGCGCCCAAATCGCTTGACATCCCCCTATCTCATTGATAGAATGAGATGTAGAACTCCTCGCTCCTAAGAAGGGAAAAGATGCGCTACGACGTGGCGTCAAAGGTCACAGTGGAGATTGCAAGATACTCCATCGTGCAACTGCTATTCGGGATAAAGCCCGATCACGTCTCTCTGATAGAGAGGCTGCCACAGGAGAGCGTGAGCCTCAGAAGAAGCGACTTCC
>JAGGXZ010000161.1 GCA_021162805.1 Candidatus Poribacteria bacterium | reverse complement strand
TCACAGCAAGCCACAATCCGCCTCAATACAACGGGTTCAAGCTATGCTGGGGATATGGCACGCTGTTCGGCGATGGAATCCAACGTATAAGGGAAATTATCGAGAAGGAGGAGTTCGAAAGGGGAAGGGGTGAGCTGAGGGGAAGGGATGCCAACTCGGATTATTCGGATTTCATCGTATCCCACATAAAACTCGGTCCGAGGAAGTTAAAGGTCGTGGTGGATGCGGGAAACGGGGCAGCGGGCCCGATAGTCCCTCCGATCCTGAGACGGTTGGGGTGCGATGTGGTGGAGCTTTATTGTGAACCGGACGGGCGGTTCCCGAATCATCATCCTGACCCCGTCAAGATCGAGAATTTGGAAGATCTAATCTTGAAGGTTAAAGAGACAGGTGCTGATCTAGGCTTGGGACTTGACGGCGACGGCGATAGGCTCGGTGTGGTGGACGAGAGAGGCGAGGTGATATGGGGGGATTATCTGCTGATACTGTTCGCAAGGGAGATATTGAGGAAACATCCGGGGGCGAGGGTGATAGTGGAGGTCAAATGCTCCAAGGCGACGATGGAGGAGATCGAGAGATCAGGTGGCCTCCCCGTACTTTCCCGCACGGGGCACTCCTATATCAAGGAGGCGATGCGACGGGAGAAGGCGATTCTAGCGGGTGAGATGAGCGGACATTTCTTCTTCGCCGATGAATACTTCGGCTACGATGACGCCGTTTACGCAGCCTGCAGGTTGCTGAGGATACTCTCTAGATCCGAAAAAAGCCTATCCGAGCTCCTTTCAGACGTTCCGAGATATCCCTCCACCCCGGAGATCAGGATACCATGCTCGGATGAGATGAAGTTCGACGTGGTTAATAAGCTGACGGAGGAGTTCAAGAGAGGATATGAGGTGATAGATATAGATGGGGCACGGGTGCTTTTCAAAGACGGATGGGGTCTGATAAGGGCGTCTAACACCGAGCCCGCCTTGATCCTGCGTGCAGAGGCCGAATCCGTGGAGACCCTCAAACGGATAAAGAGGGAGATGGAGGAGAAGCTGCGAAAGTTCGGGATAACGACGAAGTAAGTCGAAGCAAAAGGAGGGAATCAATGAATAAAAGGGGCAAGAGCCTAAAGATCAACGTAAGAGGCTGCGTTCTGGCCGTGGCGCTTCTGATGCTTCTCTCAGCTTCAAAGGCGTTCCCATGCTCTTACACCATCCGTGAGGTCGGATTCGCCATGCCGAGGAAGTCCTATCATATCTACTGCCTCGTCAGGGGGAGCTCGCCGGGGGAAAAACATATGGCGGCGCTGTTTAAGGCCGTTTCAGATGAGGTTTTGAAGGGGAGCAACCTCAAGGCTGAGGTGGTGGAGGTAGACCATCGAATTCCAGCTTCAATGGAGGCCCAACTTGGCCCCATCGGCCTGAACGACCTGCCCAAAACGATCCTTATCTCGCCTGAGAACAAAGCCTTGGTTCTGCCGAAGGCCGATTATACGTCGGAGAGATCCGTGCGCCGCCAACTGGAGGATGTGATCTCCTCGCCCAAGCGTGAGGAGATCAAAAGGCATATCGTGAGGAATTGGTGCGTGGTGATGCTGATCGAGGGAACCGATCGGACGGAGAACGAAAGGGCAAAAGAGGCGATCCTCAGGGCCTCGCAGCAGATCGTTGGAACCGTGACGGAGAAAGGAACGATGGTGAAAAGGAAGCCATATCTCATGCGCCTTTCACCTCAGGAGGTGGATGAGGAGAGGATACTGCTTTGGAGCCTCGGGCTTCCAGAAGGTGGGGGACGGCGGCCGAGCGCCGTCGTGTTGTTCGGCCGAGGACAACGGATAGGCCCCGTGCTTGAGGGGGAAAGGATCAACGAGAGGTCGATGTTAAGCCTCCTATATACCCTGGGTAAAGCCTGCGCCTGTACCACCGATCCTAAGCTCCTCTCAGGACCTCAGATCCCACTTAGATGGGAGGACGAGATTCAGGAGGAGGTCTGCAGGGAGCTGGGCTTTGATCCCGACAACCCCTTGGTGAGATCATCCCTGGCGATGTTGGGACTGTTCGTCGAAAACCCGAACGCCTGTACGCAGGAGACGGGGAGGCGAACGGTAATGGATTACATCGAGAACCCCGTGGAGGAAATCGGAGGAGGGGAAAAGGAGGCCCCAACCATCGCCCTTCCTGTATCCACCTCGTCGGAAGCTCGTGATGCGTCCTCCGCTCAGCGCTCCACGCTCGACGCATTACGTTCGTCGCTCCTCACGTTCGGCCTTATATTTCTATCCGTTGGAATGGGAACGTTATTTCTCTGGATAAGGAGACGGAGGTGAAACCTATGAGATCGAAAGAGGCTATGTCCTTTGTTGGGGTTATCCTCGGCCTGTTTATCTCCCTGACCTCTCCCCTCTGTATCGCTTACGCCGAGGATTGGCCCACATATATGCACGATGCCGCCCGAAGCGGCATCTCGTCCGAGAGGCTGTCCCTTCCTCTATCGGAGGGATGGGTTTTCGCGCCCAAACATCCTCCACAGCCGGCTTGGCCTCCTCCTCATCCCGGCCTGGTGGAGAACGTCTATGAGCCCAATAGGCTCGATTTCGACTATGCCCTCCATGTCGTCTCCGTCGGGGATAAGCTCTATTTCGGCTCCTCGGCGGATGATAAGGTCTACTGCCTGGACGTCAGGGAGGGGAGGGTGATATGGACCTTCTTCACCGGAGGACCGGTGAGGCTTGCGCCGACGGTCTGGCAGGGGAGGGTCTATGTCGGTTCCGATGACGGCTTCGTCTACTGCCTGGACGCCCAAAGCGGCGAGCTCATCTGGAAGTTCAGAGCGGGGCCCTGTGATGAGAGGATCTTAGGGAACGGCAGGATGATATCCCGCTGGCCGGTGAGAACGGGGGTGCTCGTGGATAACGGGGTCGCCTATTTCGGCGCCGGCGTCTTCCCCTTCGAAGGGGTCTACCTCTACGCCCTCCGAGCCAAGGACGGAAAGTTGATCTGGAGGAACGATTCCTGGGGCTACTTCAGATCGGGCTGGGGTTCCTGCTCGCCTCAGGGCTATCTGCTCGCCGATAGGAAGAGGCTATACGTCCCCACGGGTAGAACTCCTCCCGCATGTTTTGACAGGGGCGACGGTCATCTCATCTACCGCCGCGAGAGCACGATGGCTCCGGGATGGCAGGGAAGATACTATTACCTGTTCGGCGGATGTTATGCCCTCCTTGCCGACGATCATCTATACAGCGGCGGCAGGGAGGTGGTCGCTCTCGATCGAAAAACGGGCGGGACGGGTTTCGCCTGGTTTCCCGGCAGAAGGCTCCTTGTAACGGCGGATACCTCCTACATGCTGACGGGAAAGGAGCTGATGGCGCTCGACAGATCGATCTATGCCGAGGCGAGCAGAAAGAGGTTCTCACTGATAGAGGAAAAGCTCAGGCTCAGCAACGAGATGAACAGGGCGAAGGAACCGGAGAAGAGGAAGGAGCTGAAGAGACAGCTTGAGGAGGTAAACGGAGAACTGAAGAAAATCGAGGAGTATATAACCCAAAATGCCGTCAAATGGAAGCTCCCCTGCGAGTTATCCTCCTCGATGATAAAGGCAGGCGACCTTATCCTCGTCGGAGGCGAGGGAGAGGTGATCGCCGTCGACGCCCTAACGGGGAGGAAAACGTGGAATCACGAGGTGGAAGGGGAGGCAAAAGGATTGGCGACGGCGAACGGGAGGCTTTTCGTCAGCACAGATGAGGGATATATCTACTGCTTCGACGGTAAAGGACTCTCGTCCCCTAAGCGCGTCAACGTCCAACCCACTGAGCCGGAACCCTATCCTGAGGACGAGCTGACCTCACTTTACAGGGAGACGGCCGAGAGGATCGTAAGGGAAACGGGGGTGACGAAGGGTTACTGCCTCGTTTTCGGCTGCGGCGAGGGAAGATTGGCATACGAGCTCGCAAAACGGACCCGGTTGAAGATATACGGGATCGAGCCGGATAGGAGGAAAGCCGAAAGGGCCAGGGAGGCCCTCGATAGGGCGGGGCTGTACGGCGTGAGGGTGAGTGTAGATCAAGGTCCGCTCCTTCCCCTCCCTTATCCCGACTACTTCGCCGATCTGATCGTCTCCGATGACATGCTCACATCAGGTCGTATCCCCGGCTCAAAGGAGGAGAGGGTGGAGCTCATCAGGGAGATATGCCGTGTCCTTAAGCCCTGTGGCGGTGTGGTTTATATCGGCCAGCCGGAGAAGGCCGTGATGCTGCGGACCGGGAGAAGGCTCAAGGCGGAGGAGCTTCGGGGGTGGCTTTACGCCGCGAAGATCACCGATCTCCCCGGATTCAACGGCTTCCAGGTCCTCGAGAACGGCGGGGTATGGCTCAGGATAGACCGCTCCTCCCTTCCGGGTGCGGGTGGATGGACGCAGCAGTATGCCAACCCCGGAAACACGGCCTGCTCTGACGATGAGCTCGTTAGATATCCGCTTGACCTCCTCTGGTTCGGCGAGCCGGGGCCGACGAGGATGCTAAGCAGACATGCGAAAGGCATCGCGCCGCTCTCCATCAACGGTCGATTCTTCGTCGAGGGGGAGAACGTGATAATGGCATACGATGCCTATAACGGGACTAAACTGTGGGAGCGGGATATCGAGGGCGCCATCTGTCCCGGTGTGCCTCACCGAGGCGGCAACATGGCGTGCGATGAGGAGAGCCTCTTCGTGGCGATCGGCGATAGATGTCTCCGGCTAAGCGCTAAGACGGGGGAGATACTGAGGACCTACTCGCTTCCCCCCACCTCCGAGGGAAAACCGAGGTCATGGGGGTATGTCTCCGTTGTGGATGGGTTGCTCTTCGGAAGCACCTCGTTTAGATCCGGCCGGAGCGATGGGCTTTTCGCCGTGGATAAGGGGAGCGGTGAACTCAGATGGGTCTATCGCGGCGGCTCAATAGAGCACAACGCCATCGCCGTCGGAGACGGTCGGATCTTCTTCGCCGATTCCGAGATCGCCGGTGGCAAATCCGCCCGCTCGGATATCAGGAAGGTGGTGGCGCTGGATGCGAAATCGGGCGAGGTGGTTTGGCAGGAGGTGGTGGATCTGACGGATTGCGGCCCCCCGGTTCACCTCATGTATCATGACGGTTTCCTGATCTTCTGCGGCTCATTCTCTGATGGGCATTACTGGGGCCACTTCTTCAGGGGTGAGCTGGCCGGAAGGCGGATAACGGTCCTCTCGGCGAAGGATGGAAAGCTGGTTTGGTCCCGACCGTGCAATTACTTCACCCGTCCCCTGGTCGTCGGGAACACGATATACGCCGACCCGTGGGCGTATGATCTGAAAACCGGAGAGAAGGTAAGACATCCGCATCCGATCACCGGTGAGCCGGTCCCCTTTGAGCTGGGCAGGGGCCATCACTGTGGCCCGCTTTCAGCCTGTCCCCACTGTCTCCTCATGAGGTCGCTGGTCACCGCCTTCTACGACCTGGAGAGGGATTCCGGCGTGATTCACTTCGGCGGACAACGCCCCGGCTGCTGCATCAACATGATAGCTGCTAACGGATTGCTGATCGAGCCGGAGGCGAGCTCCGGCTGCGTTTGCCCCTTCTCGCTTTACTCGACCGTCGTCTTCGAGCCGAGGGATGTCGACAGGGGTTGGGGGATGTTCTGCTCGACGGCGCCGATCACCCCCGCAAGGCACTTCGCCATAAATTTAGGCGCGCCAGGCGACAGAAGGGGTAAGGATGGGACCCTGTGGCTTTCCTATCCCCGCCCTTCGATACCGCTCGTCCTCAAGTTCGATCTGAAGACCACTTTCCTGCCCGGGTTTGGCTACTTCATGATCAATCCCCAGGACGTGAAGATAGAGGGAACGGGCAAGCCGTGGCTTTTCTCCTTCGGCTGTTGTGGGTTGACCAGATGCGTCGTTCCTCTGCTCGGCGAGGGGGATGAGCCGGGCACCTATACCGTCAGATTGGGTTTCATCGAGCCCACGGAGGACGTCCGGCCCGGCGAGCGGGTTTTCGACATCAAACTCCAGGGTAGAACCGTCGCCGAAAACTTCGACGTTCTGAGGGAGGCCGGCGGACCGAACAAAGCTATCGTCAGGGAGTTCAAGGGGATAGAGGTGAGCAGGGATTTAACCCTGGAGCTGGTGCCCGTGAGGGAGATCACCTCAAAGGACGCCGCGAAGGCCAAGAGGGAGGTTCCCATCCTGTGTTCCATCGAGCTCGTTAGGGAGTAGTTTGCCGCGAACTATCAGCACATGTTCGCCGTCCATCGCTATCCCCTTGATATTCACGGTGAAAACAGGGGTTCCAAAGCCTCATACAACTTCACATATCTCTCATATCCTCTTTGATAGATGGGGCGGTTACCCTCGTTCGGTGTAAACCTCCCTTTCAGGTGAACCATCCTCTCGCAAGCCGCCTGAAGGGATGGGAAAACGCCAACTCCCACTCCGGCCAGGGTAGCCGCGCCCAGACAGGCCGTCTCAGCCGTCTCGAGGGTGACCAGCGGTTTACCCGTTACATCGGCTTTTATCTGATTCCACAATCTGCTCCTCGATCCCCCGCCTATCGTCCTTATCTCCCTGACCTCCACGCCGAGCTCCTCCAGGATGTCCAGGTTCCTTTTGAGCATGAAAGCCACCGATTCGAGCAGAGCCCTGATGAAATGGGCTTTGGTGGTGGAAAGCGAAAAGCCAAAATAACATCCCCTGGCGTCCGGGTTGAATTCAGGACACGCCGCACCCATCAGATGGGGGAGCATCAGGAGGCCGTCCGAGCCGGGAGGTACGGATGAAGCCGCATCGTCCATCAGTTTATACACGTCCACTCCCTCCTTCGAAGCCAGCTCCTTCTCATGCTCACAGAACTGATCCCTGAACCACCTCAGCGCCATCCCCGCCGTCTGACACCAGGGCAAAAGGTAATATCTCCCGCGTATGGCGTGGTAGTGACACGGGATCCTATCTCCGGGGTCGAACAGGGGCTCATCGATCGTGGCGCAGATGGCTAAAGCCGCGCCGGTGCTCTCAGTTACGATTCCCGATCTGATGTTGCCGGCGCCTATGGTCGAGGCGGCTTGATCCAAAGCCCCCGTCACCACAACCGTATCTTCGGGCAATCCTATCTCATGACATACCTCACCCCTCACCTCACCTACCACCTCGCCCGACTCTCGTATCTGGGGGAGCGACTCCTCGGAGATCCCCAGAAACTCCAGCATCTCGCCCCACCATCTCCTCCCCTTTATGTCGAAAAGCAAGGTGGACGAGAGGAGGGAGCCCTCAGCTACGAATCTCCCCGTCAATCTGTAGATCAGGTAATCCTCAACCAGGAGGTATTTGTAGACCCTCTTGAAGATCTGAGGTTCATTTCTCCTCATCCACAGGATCTTCGTCGCCGGCCATGTGGGCACCACATCCGGCTGCCCCGTGATCTCGAAGATGTTCCTCCTGCCGAACTCATCCCTTATAATCTGGGCTTCAGCTTGTGATCTGTTATCGAGCCAAACGATAGCTCTCCTCAGCGGATTTCCATCCTTGTCCACAGGGATAAGGGTCTCACCCTGACTTGATATGGCGAGAGCTCTTATATCCCTCGAATCGGCCTTTCGGCATACCTCGCTCAATACGAGCTTGCACACATCCCAATAAGCTTCGGCCTCAAGCTCGACGATGTCAGCCTTCGGCGTGAGAAGGGTATACTCGGAGGAGGCGGAGGCCACCTCCCTTCCCTCCTCCGAAAACAGGACGGCTTTGAAGGATGTCGTCCCAACGTCTAAACCCAGAAGATATGCCATGTTACCTCATCCTGCCCTCGGCGAGAACTTGATCGTTTTTATCTCATAGGGGCTCATCTGAACCTTTAAAATCCCATCTTCAAACTCAACATCCCCCGTTTCCCTCTCCATGAGGTCGGTCTGGCAGGCAGAGCTTATCTCACATGGGAGCTTGATCGAAGCCTCACAGCTTTCACCGTGGATCTCGTAAAGCCTCAGGATGAACTCATCCGAGTCATAGGCCCTCTTAAGAACCTCGACGATCAGGTTATCAGGCCTGACCTCAAGGAAGGAGAAGCTCGGCGGAAGGTCGCCGGGATGATTATCCTCCACGAGGGCGATCAGCGGATAGTTGAACTCATATCCCCTTCGCATAACCCCCGCCTCCCTCCATCCTCCTGAATGCGGATAGAGGGAGTATCCGATCAGGTGAACCCCCTCATCTGTGTTGTAAGCGGGCTCCGTGGGGCTGCGGAGAACGCTCATCCTGACGGTGTTGCCTTCTACATCATGTCCGTATCTCGCGTTGTTGAGCAGGGCGATTCCATATCCAGGGGTGGAGAGGTCGACCCACTTTTGCGCTGAGTATTCAAGCCCATCCGCCGGTCGGGTGACGCTCCCGTATGCTGTGTTGTAGGTCACCTCCGGATCCTCAACGTTCAGTGGGAAAGCGACCTTTATCATCCAGTGGATATCGTGCCAATCGACGATGAGGTTGAAGTCCACCCGTTCTATCTTGGAATATAACATGATCTCCTGGGTGAAGCTTGAGTTTCTGAACTTCCTACTTATCCTTATCTTGGCTCTGACGGGGCCCTCCTCGCATATCTCTATCGAAGGGTGGGAGATGATATCCCAAGCTTTTCCAGGTGGTCTTGCGATAGTATCGCTCCCTTTCACGAACCTCCCCTCTGAATCCCCCTCATCTTCGATGGCGATGAGCGTATTTCCCCTACCGGATGCCCCCAGAACCTCCCTTTCGTCTCTCCTATCGAGGAGGCTTCTCAAACAGCCCGTATCGGGATCAACCTCAATGCTGAAAAACTCGTTTTGAACCTTTAGCCCCTCAACTGAGAACGGGTTGGGATAGCTTATCTTCCCCTCTCCCCCCACAACCCGATATGTCCTGTATCCGAGCGAGGGAACCCTCTCGGCGATGAAGATGAACCTCAGGAACCGCCTATCCTTCTCCTCTCGCCTTTCGACGATCTGAATCGGAACACGGTTGCCATCCTCATCGAGGAGCTGAATCTCATCCCGTCCCTCCGAGAGCTGAATCTCAATCTCGGCGAGGTCCGTCCTCTCCCACGGAAGCGGATTCACGACGATCAGGGGCATTCCCTCCCCATCGGTCTTTATATTTTTCAGGATGATGGAGAGCGAATCCCGGAGCAATCTCTCGCCTGACTCCCTGATTATCTCGTAAAACCTGAGGGCATCCCTGCAGACGGGCGGTATGCCGCTTCCGCCGATGATGTCGTGGAACTGATTGAAAAGGAGTTTCTTCCAGGATTCGTATAGCTCCTCTGACGGGTAAGGTTCTCCGAACAGGATGGAGGCTATGGAGCGAAACCTCTCCGCCGTCAACAGGAGGTTCTCGCACAGGCGGTTGTTCCTCTTTATCTCGCCGCAGTTGGTCAGGTCGCCCACGAGTTCGAACCCCAGCTCGTCGTTTAAGACGGGCAGATCGGGGTTTTGAGCGAGTATCGAGTCCACAAATTCCCTGAATGTGCTGAACTTCACCTCTATTTCGGGCGGGGCTTTTTCGGCGAACCTCTTGATCGCCTCGATCTCCTCAGGAGTGGGTCCGCCGCCGTGATCTCCCCTTCCTATTCTGATCATCGCTCTATCAACGCCATATCGTTTCCTCATCTCGGATAGGAGATCGATCCAGGATTGAGATGGTTCCCTGGAGACATGTGAGTTATACGCCAGCACCTTAGATCCATCGGGCGACTGCCACCAGAACAGCCTCTCGCCCTTCCCCCCACGTTTGAACATGTATGAATCGATCCCGCATTTCCTGAGGATCTGCGGAAGTTGCCATGGATGGCTCCATGCGTCCTCCTGCCAGCCGGTGGTGACATCAAGGCCGAACTTCTCAAGGAAATACCTTTTGCCCATAACACACTGTCTCACCAGCGACTCGCCACACGGTTCTCCTCCCTCGAACTCCACATACATCCCGCCGACTATCTCCCACCGTCCCTCCCCTATGTATCTCCTTATCCTCTCGAACAGCTTCGGATATACCTCCTCAGTCGCCTGATAGAGCGGAACCTGGCTCTGAGAGAAGGTGTAGTCCGGGTATCTGTCCATGTTATCAAGGGCAAGTGAGAAGGTCGGTTTGCAACACCTGTGTATGGTCTCCGGGTCGTATCTCCAGAGCCAGGCGACATCTATATGTGACTGAGGGATGACGTGAATAACACCCCGTCTCATTTGAATCCTCCTCCATCACCTTCCGCTCTCGCGGAGGCGAGTTAAAAGTCTCACGGCCTCATCAACTATCCTCTCACCCGTTCCCCTTTCGACGAAGCTGTGAAATCCCGTCCAGACCTGATATCCTCCCAGATCGAAGGCCTCTTTGTCCGGGATGTAGCCTATGTAATCGTTTGCGAGCTCGACGACGTAGGTGTAGCGGAAGGGTGAGCGACGTTTTATCTCTATCCCGAGCGACGTGAACAGCGGGCGAAATGAGGGTGGATACTCCCGGCATCGAATCGTCGCCCACGATCTCAGCCGCTGAGGCGGCAGCTTTTATCTCCATATCACCCCCCTGAATATCTCGTTTGACCTCTTTGGTGCTTTTCTCAGCGTAGCTCTAGACACTCTATTTGTCGATCGACGCCAGTGGGAATGACCTAATTGTCGTCGGCTTCTGGGTGGTGGGATGTTGAGTGCCTTTGGTCAGTTCCTTCACTCGATCGGTCAGATAGGCGTCCAGTTCTGTCAAATACACGGCTTCATCTCCGTTCAGATCAGCCTTTCCGTTCAAGCCCTCTATCAAGGCGAAGGTAAAAGCGCCGTGTTTACGATCGGGCAGCTCCACTGAGACCTCTCTTCCGGTCGAGGCCGCCATGACCACCACCCCGCTCTCCTCGCTCACGAGATCTCTTATCATGTCGTCCATCCTCACTCCTTTCCTTCCTGAAACGGCTCCGGCGTGACAGGTATCCACGAACAGGATCACCTTGCACGGGAACGAGCTCAGCGTCTCTTGAAAGTCATACCATCTCACCCCGCTCCGCAACAGGTGATCGAGATTGCCATCATGGGGGAAGAAATAGTAGTTCCCCCTCTCATCCTGAACGCCATGACCGGAGATGAAGACCATAACCACATCCCTCTGAGTTGCCGATCTGGACAACCATTCAAGCCCGTCGAGTATGTTATCCCTGGTTGCCTCCGATTCGACCAACAGCTTGGCCTCAACCTTTCCGTAAAGCTTTCCCTCCTGTCCCTTGAAAAACCTGACGAAGCTTTTAGCGTCCTCATCGGCGAAGTTCAGCCTCCACTCCTTCCTCGGATATCCGCTCACCCCGATGGCGAGGATGTAGAGAGTGGGTTTGACGAGTACGTTTTCGGGCAGATAAGTTACCGTGACGCTGACTGGCAGGGAGGAGGAGTTTCCGGTAGCCACCATCGCCGATATCACGTTCTCTCCCTCAACGAGCGGCACCTCCTTTTCCACCACCTGCTTGGATGATCTTACACCTGTAGGGGTGAGCTTAAGATCTCGCCCGATAACAGGTCTGCCGTTGACGAAGAGCATGATGGTGGAAGCTAACCGCGCTCCCCTCCGGCTGATGATCTTCAGGCGGAGGGTGATGGGGGAGCTTTTCAACACGGCCCCGTCCTTGGGATGGAGTATCTGGACCTCAGGCGGCAGCATCGAGGATATCCCTCCCGCCGGGACGACCGCCTCCTTCGATCTCATCGCTGCTTCGACGCTCCCCTCCGCGAAGGCGAGCTTCACTATGTCGGGGCGATAGAACTTCCCCTTGAACTGGTGAGCGTAGTAATATTCGGCGGCGTTTCCTCTACCCCTGTTCACCTGCCATCCGATAAACCTGTCGCCTGAGGCCGAGGAGGCGTAATAGCCCTCAGACGACCAGCAGATCCAATCCCGTCTCTTCGTGACGAAGAGGGATAGCAGCAGTTCGCCTCTCTCCACATTCCATATCCTGACGGTCCTGTCGGTGGAGGCTGAGGCGAGAAATCTGCCGTCAGGAGACGGCACTACGGCGGTTATCCTGCCGGTGTGTCCGATGAACCTGCGGATTCTTCCTCCTGTCCGCCCATCGTATAAGGCCAGCGAGAAGGCGGCACCCACTACCACATCTCCCTTAGGCGTGAAGGCGAAACAGGTGATCCCCCCATCCACATATGGGTCGGTGTTTATGCTGACGGATTTGTGACCTCTGTAGAACACATCCAGTTGACAGGCCCCGCTTCCCCATTCCAGGCTCATCTCCCCCCATCTCGTCACCGGTTCGATCCATCGGATGTCCGTGGAGCGGGATATGCCTTCGAGGGAAAGCTCGTCGAAATCGAAGTATAGCTCTAGATCGCCGTCCGATCTCCCGAAGGCCACCTTTCTCCCGTCGTAGCTCCAGGCGAGGCTAGAGGGGAGTATGCCGACGCTTTCAAACCTCATTTTCAGCTTCCCGCCGGGGAGGGATCGTATGGTGATCCTCCCCGAATTTTCGCCCAGCGCTATGAGCTTGCCGTCGGGGCTGATCGCGAGGGACATGACATACCGTTCGGGGAGCTCCGCCACATCCTTGCCCGATTTGATCGCCCTGATAATAACCCCTCTGCCGTATGAACTGAAGGCGAGCAGGTCGCCGGAGGGGGAAAATGCAAGGGCAGTTATAGGGCTGTTGACACCCTCCTTAGCTCTCGCAAACTCTCGGATAAACCTCCCCGTCCTGCCGTCCCACAGCAACACCCTTCCGTCGAATCCCCCGGAGGCGATGAGAGTGCCGTCGGGACTATATGAGACAACCCTCACCTTTCCTCCGTGGCCTTTCATCCTCCTTATCAGATCACCCCTTCGGACATCCCATAGCCTCACCATCCCGTCGTAGCATGCTGATACGAGTTTGGTTCCGTCCGGCGAGAAGGAGATCGAATAGACAGGGTCCTGGTGATCGCCCAGGGTATGGATCAGCTCACCGCTTTTAACGTCCCAGATGCGAACGGTACAGTCAGATCCGGATGATGCCAGCGTGGATCCATCGGGGCTGAACTGCAGATCCAGGGTCACATCCAGATGTCCTTTGAGTATCCTGACGATCTGAGATGAGGATGTATCGAAGATCCTTATCTTCCCCACGTTCAGGCCATCCGGTTTATCGAAGAAGCCCCCGACGGCCAGCAACGATCCGTCGGGTGAGAGGGCAGCGGCGCAGATCTTCCCCTCAGGTCCCGGGCCTATCTGTCCCCTGAGCGTTCGGGCGAGCTCCCCTGAGCGCACATCCCAGATCCTCACGACCTTATCCTCGCCCGCAGATATGAGCCTATCCCCCGAGCCGGTGAAGATGAGGTCCCAGACCCTTTCCACGTGCCCCTTTGAGTCTATGACGAGTATGGGTTCGTCCGCATATGTGAGGGGGAAGAATATGAGGAGAAACAAAACACAGATGAATTTACGCATCATCAGGTTCCTCCTAAATAGGCCGATGGATAAACGTTAGCACGTTGAACGTCAGAACGTTAAACGTTCAACGCGCTAACGTGACTTTCTTCGACCCTCGACCCTTGACCCTCGACCGATATTTTAGTCTATCACGAACACCACCTTCCCCAGTTCCAGGAAGTGATCTCTGACGTCTGAGGCGAAGATGGCGACGGCGGTTGTGTCGTCAACCACCACGTCTGTCTTATTCTTCCCCCTGACACCTGTGGCCTTGACGATGAGGGGGTTATCCCCTATTATACCGGATAGCTCCCTCTTGGCCTTCCCGATATCCTTCGCATACAGCACCATGCCGTGGTTCATCTCGTCATGATATAGCACGTTCACGAACCCGTATATCTCGAATCCGGCCTGAGTGAGGATCTTCGGCGCCATGGCCATCTGGACGCCTAATCCCCTCGCATCAACTATCAGTCCCGTGTATGGCCCTCCTTTGAGGACATTGCTGACATCCGGATTTGAAGCTGCCTCTTGAGCTTTCCTTTGAAGCTCCTCCAGCTTCCCCTGGAGCTCCTTTATCCTCTTATCCTTCTCGGCGAGCCGCTGGGCGAGTTTCTCCTTCTCGCTCTGGAGTTTCTGCAGTTTCTCCTTATCGCCCGGCGTGGCGAGCCCCTGCTCGATTATCTTCCTCAGCTTTTCGATCTCGGATTCGAGCTCGAGGTTGCGCCTTTTGAGGAGCTTCACCTCCTCCTGGGCTTTCTGTGCCTCCAGTTCGTCGGGGGACATATTGAAGAGCTGTGGTGGGTTCTGACGTATTTTCTCCCGCATGAACTGCTGGACGGGCTTTGCAAGGCTGAGGCTGAGGGGTATCCTCATCTTCACCGTAGCCTCCCACTTGCCGTCCTCCGTCCTCTGATATGTCGCATCCACCTCCTCGGCGAACTGGATCATGCCGCTGACCTGCCTTCTGGCCTCATCCCTCACCAGTTCGGCATCGGCGACCAATGTCTCGCTGTCTATCCTCGTCTTGTTGATGAAGTTCACCAGTTGTCTCTGGGCGAGGGTTCTGGCCGCTATTCTGGCAGCCCCCTTCGTCCTCCCATAGCCGATGGCCGTCTCCTCGATGTAATCCTTTTTCAACACGACTGCAAGCGCTTGATTGTAGATCTTCATCTCCGCCTCGGAGGAGAACTGTGCGAATGAGGCGGAGACTGAGATGGCGAACAGTATGATCGCCATGAACAAGGTCTTAACTTTCATCGTCTTTACCTCCGTTGGTTTATTTGACTAAGATAGAATTTAGCCGCTTTATCGTCCGGCTGATATCGGAGAGCCCTTCGCCAATCCTGGATCGCGGATCTCAGCTCCCCTCTCCGGTATTTCCGCCAAGCCGATTCGTTGTAGAATTTCGCCAGGTTTCGCCTGGCCGTTATCTGATTCGGATTGACCTTCAGGCTCTGCTCCCAGGTCTCAACGGCCAGCCTCTCGTATCCGAGGTTATGGTATATCCATCCCAGCTCGTTATATGCCTGGATGTATCTCCTGTTACGCCTTATCGCCTTGCGGTAGAGGAGCAGGGCGGTGTAGGGCATCGACAGGTTGGAGTAGAGCTTCGCCAGACGACAGAGCATGTCCGGCTCATTAGGATCGAGGGATACGGCCTTATCGAGATGTCTGACCGCCTTCCTCACATCGCCCTTCAGAGCGTATATGAACCCCAGGAAGTAATGTGCCCTGTGGTCCTCCGGATCGAGCTCGATCACCCTCTCGAACTCCCCCTTAGCATCCTCGACCCTCTCGAGCCTCAGCAGGATGATACCCTTCCACAGGAAGGGGAACGGGTCGTCCTTGGAGATGGAGATCGAGCGGTTGAACTCCCCTATCGCCTCTGAATATCTCTCCTCCTTGGCGTATATCCATCCGAGCCAGTTGTGCGCGTAGACGTTGTTCGGGTCCAGCTTCAAGGCCCTCTCGTATTCGAACCTCGCCGGTTCGAGCTCCCCTTTCATCCGATATATGTCCCCTCTTATGAGGTGATCGCTGACGTCGGCGAGTCCGACGTCAACCGCCGTCGTTAAGACAACGCAGAAAAGGATGATGTATTTCATGTTTTTTCTCCGAGACGATCAGCAATCAGCTTTCAGCGGTCAGCTTTCAGTTATTAGTCGAGAGTCTAGAGTCGAGAGTCCAGAGTCCCTTTTTATCTCTCGTCTCTTGTCTCTCGACTCTCGTCTCTTGACCTTTCGCCGATCACTGAAGGCTAATAGGCCTCTCAGAAGTGTTACCATGATTGTGAACCATCCCAGCCATATCACGCTCAGCGATAATATGAGCGAATTCCGCATGCATCCCCGATCGCTTTAACCACGGCATACTGGAACCTGTCATCCGTCAACAGTCGTGCCTCCTTAGGGTTGCTCAGAAAGGCGAGTTCGACGAGAACGGCGGGCATCCGGGCGTGTCTCAGCACGAAGAAGTCGGCGCTCTTGACGCCGCGCCTCCTGATCCTCACGTTCCGTCCGATCCTCTCCTCTATGGACTCCGCTATCCTCCTGCTCTCCTTCAGGAACATGTGCCGTTGCAGGTTGCGCAGGATGGACTCGATGTCGATCGAATTATCCTCCTTGAAGAACGGGTCATCCAGTCCGGGGGCGTTCTCCAGTGCTGCCACCCTGGCCGCCTCTCTGTCGGACGGCTCTTTCGAGCAGTAGAAGATCTCAAAGCCATTAGGGGAGGATCTTTCATGCGAGTTGCAGTGGATGCTGATGAACAGATCGGCGTGATATTGATTTGCCGTGATGGTTCTGTCGCTCAGGGTGACGTAGTAGTCCCCCGTTCTGGTCAGGAAGACCTTTATGTCCGAGTTCTCCTCGATGAACCGTTTCAGTTTCAGGGCAACCTGGAGGGTGATCTCCTTCTCACGCAGGCCCAGCCTTTTGTTGACGGCTCCGGGGTCGAACCCGCCGTGGCCGGGATCGATGACGATCCGTCGGATCCTCCTGGATATCCCCTTTGAGCTGAGCACCCGTTCGCGTTCGCGGCGTGCCTTCAGCTCGAAGTCGCTTTCATCGGAGAACAGGATGTCATTTAGCGTATTATAGCCGCTCACGATGAGCAGAACGGCGAGGAGTATGATTCTCATCGCTTCTTCACCTTTGAAGTAGGGGCGAGGCATTTTCCCCTGAATGCCTAGCAGATTATCCACCCCCTGTCCCCTCCCAATCTTCATCTCCTCGTTCCTGGTTCCTCGCTCCTCGTTCCTTCTCAAGGTGTAAAGGCGTAAAGGGGCTAAGGGGTAACGTCCTGGGCGCAGCGAAAACCCAGGTTGATGATCGTGTTCTGTGGGACGCTCCTGCCGCGGTTCGCCACGCGCAACCACTCCGGACCGTAGTCCCACGAGCCGCCGCGCACAACGCGTCCTGAGCCTGAGTCAGGACCCCTGATTGACTGACAAAACTCATCGGCTCTACGTCGGAAACCCTTATGTGATAAGACTTCCTGGCGCTCTCAATTGTTCGAGTTTTTGAAACTTCGACAAGCCCAGAATTTTCAAGGGTTTTCTCGG
>JAGGXZ010000160.1 GCA_021162805.1 Candidatus Poribacteria bacterium | reverse complement strand
TGATGGTGATATGTGATAAGATAAGAGAGGCAGATGAAATAGGGGATCAAAGAGGAGTTAGGTTTTCGCTCCCTTTGATCTCCAAAGCAGGTTGGGTTTACACCTTAATTCCATCCATTTTTTGTCTAAAAAATGGGGGTAACCCTATTCCGGTAACATTATACATGAACGATAGCGCTACCTTGAGATCGATCCGAAGATCGTCTATAATAACCTCAGATCCAATACCTCGGATTTCACCGAATTCGCTGGGGAGATCATAAGATTCCTGGAGGATGAAATTGGGTAAGGATGAGATCATAAAGAGGATAGGGGCCGTCCTGAGAGATTTCCCCAATGTGAACTTCGGATATCTGTTCGGATCGGTATCGGAAGGGTTCGAAAGGAAAGATAGCGACGTGGACGTGGCGATCTATCTCGACGAGAGCCTGAGCGATGAGAAATCCTTTAAGCTGGAACTGGAGATCGGGGCTGAGCTGGAGTCAAAGCTGAAGCGAAAAGTGGATCTGATTCCACTCAATCGAGCCCATCCTTTGCTGGCCTTCAGGGCGATCCGTGGCGGGATGGTAATGGAGCGCGATCCCGTTGAGCGATCCCTTGTGGTCTCAAGGATCATGAGCCGATATTACGATTTCAGACATTTCTTCAAGTTCTGCAAACGAGAGATAGCCAGGAGAGCAAGAGAAGGAGAGAAGAGATGATAGGAATAACCGCCGTGATAGCCCTCGCCTCGATTTTGTCCCAGACGACGGGGGAGAGGCTTAACGATATGAGGCTATATGAGGTGCGTCATGGGGATATGCCCTTTGCCTTCCCCATTTACCGATCGCTTAAGGAATGGGAGAGAAGGGCATCCGACCTGCGCATCCACATATTCGTAAGCTGCGGCCTTTACCCTCAACTCGATAAAACACCTCTCAATCCCACCATCTTCGGCAGGATAGAGAGAGGGGATTATACCATCGAGAAGGTCTATTTCGAAAGCTTCCCGGGGTTTTACGTGACGGGCAACCTCTATCGCCCTAAGGGCAAAAAGGGGCTGTTCCCCGGCGTGGCGTGTCCTCACGGACATTGGAGGGAGGGCAGGTTCGGTCACGAGGAGAGCGGATCGGTGCCCGGCAGATGCATAACGCTCGCCAGACAGGGATATGTGGTCTTTTCGTATGATATGATCGGATATAACGACAGCTTCCAGATACCGCATCGGGAGTTCGATGATAAACGCAAACATCTATGGGGCATCAGCGTGATGGGGCTCCAGCTTTTAAACAGCATCAGGGTTGTGGATTTCCTCCAATCGCTTGAGGATGTCGATCCGGAGAGGATCGCCTGCACGGGCGCTTCAGGAGGCGGCACACAGACCTTCATGCTGATGGCGGTAGATGATAGGGTTAAGGTCGCCGCGCCGGTATGTATGGTCTCAGCTCATTTCCAAGGGGGATGCGTCTGTGAGAACGCCCCGAACCTCCGAGTCGATACCTTCAACGTCGAGATAGCCGCTCTGATGGCTCCCAGGCCTTTAATCATGGTCTCAGCCACCGGCGACTGGACCGCCAACACGCCCTTCGTGGAATACCCTGCTATACGTAGCATCTACAGGCTATATGGTGAGGAGGATAAGGTGGAATCTGTCCAGGTGGAGGCCGGTCATAACTACGACAGGCAGAGCAGAGAGGCGGTCTACACCTTCTTCGGGAAATGGCTGTTGGGAGAGACGGATAGGGAGAAGCTGCGCGAAAGGCCGTTCCAGGTCGAGGAAAAGGAGGACCTGCTCGTATTTTACGAGCACCCCAAACCCGAAAACGCCCTTGACCCTGAAGGGATCGTCCGATATCTCATCGATAAGGCCCGTGGGAAGCTGGAGGAGCTTAAGCCGCGGGATAAAGAGGGACTGGGGAGGTTCAAGGGGATCATGTGTCCGGCTCTGCGGCATGCTCTCTGCGTCGAGAGACCCGAACCGGAGGATGTTAAGGCTAAGTCGCTGGGAACGACCAAAGGTGACGGATATGCGATCCAAAGATTGCTGCTCTCACGCAAGGGCGAATCGATCCCTGCCGTGCTGTTCATCCCGCTTGAGAGAAAAGGAGATGGAACGCTTTTGATCTCGTCGCATGGGAAATCGGCCTTCATGGATGAGGAGGGGAAACCGGATTCCAGGGTTAGGGATCTCCTCGATGATGGTCACCTCGTGATGTCGATCGATCCTTTCATGACGGGGGAATATCTCTCCCAGCCGGTCAGGCGGGATGAAGGCGTGAAGTTCTTCACCACCTTCAACCGAACGGATACGGCGGAGAGGGTTCAGGATATCCTCACGGCACTGGCATACCTGAGGGGTCAGGACGGAGTTGAAAGGCTGAACTTGATCGGGTTCGACGAGGCGGGACTGTGGGGGATGCTGGCCGCAGGGGTGGACGGAGAGTTGAGTCATGTAGTTGTCGATATGGATAGATTCAACGCCGAAGATGACGAGGAATGGATCGAAAGGCTCTACGTGCCGTGCATCAGGAGGGTCGGGGACCTCAAAATCGCCGGGGCGCTTATAGCTCCCGCGCCGCTCTTCATCCATAACCTTGCCGATCACTCCGTTCCATCGTGGATATCCGACGTGTATCGGGCGATCGGCGCTGAGGGAAGGCAGAGGATATCCAGAGGTAAGATGAGCTGGGAGGAGATCAAATCTTGGATTGAAACGAGCAGATGAACCTCATTCTGCTGGCGATCCTCGTCATAAATGCTGCCGAAAACCATCCCATACCGCTTAATGAGCTCAAAAGCCAGGTTGAGGAGCGATATGTGAATGTGGATGGCTATCGGATCAGATACCTTCATGCCGGGCAGGGCGATCCGATGGTTTTACTCCATGGTCTGGGGGTTTTCGCCGAAAGCTGGCTATATAACATCCCCGTTCTCGCCAAACGTTTCTCCGTCTACGCACCGGATCTGATAGGATTCGGTAGATCGGATAAACCCAGGATAAAGTATGATGTGGAGACATTCGATGCTTTTCTGCTTGGATTCCTCAACACGCTCGGTATCAAACGGGCGGTTCTCATCGGGAACTCCCTAGGTGGCGGGATAGCCCTCTATTTCGCCCTTTCACATCCCGATAGGGTCGAAAAGCTCGTCCTCGTCGATCCCGCCCTCATAGGTAGGGACGTAAGCTGGGGATTGAGGATTCTCTCCATACCTTTGTTGGGGAGAGTGCTGATCGGCAAGGGATCAAAGGAGGAGCTACGCAGGGCATTGAGCAGTTCCTTTTACGACCCGAAATTTCTGACGGACGATTGGGTTGAGGAGGCATACCGTATCTCGAAGCTTCCGGGAATCAAACATCCCTTCCTCTCAGTCATACGAAACGGGGTAAGCCTTTGGGGAATCAAAAGGCGATACGTCCTCATCAATAGACTTCACGAGCTTTCGATGCCCGTGTTGATAGTATGGGGCGAGGAAGATAGGGTCATCTCTGTCAGATATGCCTATGCCGCTTACCACAGGATAAAAAACGCAAAGTTGATCATCTTCGAAGGATGCGGCCACGCCCCACAGATCGAACGTTACACCCAGTTCAACAAAGCCGTGCTTGAATTCCTCCAAGCCGGTGGTTGATTGAGGATACGTCAGAGGGACTAAGGAATAGGGAGGAGCATATGATGGTTCCCAAAACGAGGAGATATGCGGCTATTACCGGCGACGGTCAGATCGTCGTTGAGGAAGGTCCGATGCCTTCCCCAGGGCGGGGCGAGGTGCTAGTGGAGGTGTATGCGTCGCTCATAAGCCCCGGCACGGAAATGGGAGGCGTCAAAGCGCGCCGTGCGCATCCGAAGCCCGATGCGCCCGCGCAACCCTTCGGCTATAGCAACGCCGGTGTTATCGTTGCCCTCGGCGAGGGATGCGATGAATTTGAGGTAGGCATGCGCGTCGCGTGTATGGGAGGAGGATACGCCCTCCATGCAACGTACGCATGCGTTCCGAAGAACCTGTGCGTGCCCATCCCGGAGAACGTGAGCTTTGAGGAGGCGGCGTTCAATCACCTCGCCGCGACGGCGTTGCAGGCGATCAGGCGCACGGAGATACAAATCGGCGAATACATCGCCATCGTAGGACTTGGGATCATCGGACAAGTTGCCTCTCAACTCGCCCGTCTGTCGGGCGCATACGTCCTCGCGCTGGACAAGCTCCCGATGCGGTTGCATCTGGCGGCGGAAAACGGCGCCGACCGCGTCGTGAACGTTGACGAGGAGGACGCCGTAGCCATAGCACGTGGGTTTACGGACGGTCACGGGCTTGATGGAGCGATAATCGCCTTCGGCGGCGATGCCACACAAGCGGTGAAAGGGCTCCTCGAGATAATGAAGGTCGCTCCCGATACACATCGTATGGGGCGTATAACCATCGTCGGCGGTGCCACCTTAAACGTTGGTTTCCCAACCGCGTTCGGCAATATGGATCTGCGCGCATCATCGCGCCCAGGTCCGGGATATCACGACGAAGCATGGGAGCGGGGTGCGGATTATCCGGACGTGTTCGTGCGTTGGACGACGCGCCGTAATTTGCAGCTTGTTATCAGGCTCATCGACGAAGGACGCCTGCGCGTGCGCAATCTGATTACGCACATCCTCCCGCTTGAACGGGCACCCGAGGCCTGCGAGAGGTTGATCCGGTCGCCGAACGAAACGCTCGGCGTGATCCTCAAGCCATCGTACTGAATTAGGTAAGGAGATCGGCGATGCGATATGATCTGATGGCGGTCATGCTTATGCTCGGATGGATGTCCGTTGTCCGAGGCGTACCTGAGGAGATCACGAAGCTAAAGCCGCTCTACCCTGAGACGCCCCTGATCGTAGATGGGAAGGCGGTCTCAGTGATAGTTTCCCCACGGAACACATACATCCAAAAGGAGGCCCGGCGGCTGAGGAATAGGCTGAAAGATGTAACAGGAGCGGTGCCTGAGCTGATCGACGTCGATGAGGTGATCTCAGAGGATTGGGAGATCCGATTCGATTACATCGGCAAACGCAACTTGATCGCCCTCGGCAACATCAACGATAACCGCCTGCTCGCAGCCCTGTGGGGCGAAGGATATGTCGTGGCGGACTCGGTCTACCCTTACAAGGGCGGCTATGTGATCCGCACGGTGCATGACCCGTTCGGCCGGGGGATCAACGTGGTGGTGCTCGCCGGCTCCGACGTAGAAGGGGTTCGGAGGGCCGTCGACGTGTTCTGCGAGAGGTATCTACCCGAAAGATCCCGAACCGTCGTTCTTACCCAGCCCATTGTCGACGTGAAGTTCACCCCCATCGATCTCCCGTTCCTGCCCGCCCCGGCTAAACCAGGTTGGGCTAAACGCCAGCCGCAATATCGCACGGCGGAGTTTTACAGGAGACAGCTCACGGATGAAAACGGTCGGATCAGGCATATCGAGAAGGGGAACGTTCTGAATCTGCTGGGGCCTATCGCCGGAATGGCGCAGACGTGGTTTTGGACGGGAGATCCCGATCTGCCGCCGCTCATGAAGGCTTTCTTCGACCGCAACCGACACCTATTGAAGGTGGGTCTGGAGCGGGTTGAGATGGAACCTGGCACAGCCGAGATGTTGAGGTGGTGGGATATCGTTGAGGAGCTGCCGGTCTGGACGGATGGGGATCGGCTGGAGATCACCAACGCGTTCCTGCGCGACTCACGGCTGGGTCATGAACGCCGGGCAGTACACCGGCTGGTGAAGGGAGGTTACGTCCAGGTCGTAGATGAAAATCACGGAACCTTCGCCGCATGGCGGGATTTTCAGGCGTGGCGCTATTTCGACAAGTATTATCATCTTCCCGAAGCCAAGTATTGGATGGACGTCGCCCGGGCGATCTACGCCGGTCAGTGCTCGACCCATCAGATCCTGGAGGACGCCGCCGGATACATGTGCTACTGTCCCGATACAACCATCTCCTACGCCTTCGCCAGCCGCGACCTGCGATATCTGGAATCGGGAATCGCCAAGGATCATGCCGAATACATCGCCCAGGTCGCCGTGAACAACCTTGGCCTCTCGACCGGGTTCGGCGACTCTCCCTCACTGATGCTGCCCGCGGCTTATCAGGTGATCGAGAAGGCGGCCTGGTACTATCGTGATCCCCGTCTGAGCTGGATCATCCAACATCATATGCCGCGGGCGACGTCGTTAAGGGCGTTTCAGATAGCGCTGCCATACGATCTCACCGTCCAAGCTCGCGAGCCGGTCAAGTGGGCGGGCCTTCGCCTGTTCCCCATCTACAAGATGCCTCCCACAGGCCGGGCTCCACTTAAAGGGTACGTCTTCGCGCCGAGGGAACCGGCTGGGCCGCAGTGGTTCAATAAGATCGTCTTCCGCGAGGCGTGGCGTCCCGACGCACAGTATCTGCTGCTGGATACCGCCGGAAGATGGATCAAACCGACGGATAAAGTTTACCCGCCGGGACCGGCCGGCCATAAACACGACGATGTGAACACGATAATCAATCTCACCGACAAGGGGCGGATGTGGCTCGTGGATCACACTTACGGGCTGCGATCCATCAAGGATCACTCTGGACTCTACATCACCCGTGACGGCGAGGTATCGTACCGCTGCCACGAGGCGCGTGTGCTCGATCACGCTGAGAGCGGAGATCTGGCCTTCGTCCGGTCGCTCTACGAGGATTTCTCCGGCTCCGATTGGGAGAGGTCCATCTTTTGGTTGAAGGGGAAGCATTTCGTGGTGATAGATCGCGTAAGGGCAAAGGAGCCCGGGGTGTTCACGGTTCGCTGTAGCTTTCGAGCTCTGGGCGAGGAGGAGCTCCGTGAGACGAGGATGCGGCTGACGCAAGAGGGTAAATACTGTGATATCGTCTCCGACGGCGAGGCATTGCTTGACGTCGAACGGCTCGCCTACGATAACCCCGATGAATGGCGCCGATGGTATCCGTATGCCGAGCCGGTCGTGAAGATCCTCCAGGAGGACAAGGCGAAACGGCTCCGACGGGGTGAGTCGCTCTGGTTCCACAACATGTTGATCGCCTCCGATTCGAAGGATGAGCTTGATCGGCTGGACCTCCTGGTCGCATCCGACGGATGTGCGATGGTGTTCGATCGATTGAAGGACAAGCCGATCGGCCTCTACGGTATGGGTGACCCGCCGGGCGAGGTGGCGGAAGCGCATCTCTTCGCTGCCACGCTCGACCAGATCCTCCTTTCAGGCGCGACGCTGCTCGGAACATCGGAGAATATGATCCTGCGGGCGGATCAACCTGTAATCCTCTTCCTCTCCACGCGGGGCGATTGCGTTATCGAGAACGATGAGCCGACCATCGTCCAAATAGTGGGGCGAAAGGAGTCAATACGGTTGGAGCCGGGACGGCATGAGCTGAGATGGGAGGGAGCAAACCGTACGGCGGAGTTGTTATCCAAGCTCTTCGACGCCGCAGAACAAAAGGCGGCGGAACGACGATGCGCAGGCGTCAGACCGATAGCCACTACGATCGCTCCCACCTCTCCTACCATCCGTGCGCGAACTGTGAGGGTGCCCGGCACCATAGCGGATATCGCCGTAGCTGACCTGGACGGCGATGGCAGGGACGAATGGATCGTCGCCGGCGATAAGGGCGTAAGCGCCCTCCGTCCTGATGGGTCGTTGCTATGGCGTTTCCCGATGAAAAGATCGGGCTCGGCGCTGGAGGTGGGGGATGTGGACGGAGACGGATGTCCGGAGATAGCGGTTGGATGTGAGGATCACAGGCTCTACCTGCTGGATGCCGTCGGCGGGAAGCGGTGGGACTTCACCTGTAAGCCGAGCGAGAACAAGGCCGGCCCGCCGGTGCCCGATTTCGTGCGCATCGTCGATCTGGACAGCGACGGCGCAAAGGAGATCGTCGCCGGCGCAAACTGGGTGCATTGCCTGGACGCGAACGGGAAGCTCAAATGGGAGGACTATCTCATCTACGCCCGCGGTCACATCAGCGGCGACTTCCGTTGCGGGGCGATAGCGGATTTCGACGGCGACGGCAGACGAGAGCTTCTCGCCCTGTTCTATTACACCTACCACGTCGGAATGATCTTCGGCTCCGATGGGAGGGTCATCTATCCGCCCAACCGAGATCGGCGCAAGAAGGACGGTCTTTACAAGCTGCCCCTGCCGCAATGCGTCGTGGCGACGAACCTGTTAGGCGGACCGGGAACACCTCATTTCGTGGTCGGCGCCGACTCCTCTATGCGAACCTACTGGGCGATGGGTGAATATGCCGGTGAGGTGGCCAACGGCGTTGCAGGCGATTTCCGAGCCCTGGCGTTGTATCACCCTGAAAGCGGAGCGCCGATCATCTTCGGCGGCACGGATACAGGCAGGATCATCGCCGTACAGGCTGAGGGTCTGCGGAAGGGTCCAACGATACGGCTGAGAACGGTCTGGAACCTTCTGCTGGGCCAGAAGATCACGACGCTTTGGGTCGGTAGGTTGGGCTCGAGCGGCAGACCGCTGCTGCTCGTCGGCACTAAACCCGGTGCCGCCTTCGTCTTCGACGCCGAGACGGGCAAACCGATCGGGCATATCCCTCCGAGCGATTCGCCCGTCGTGAAGTTCCTGAGGTTTCAGGACGGTCTGCTAATAGCCTATCAAGCCGGTATCGTTCGGTTCTACGAGGTGAAGCCATGAGCCAGTTCATCTATGTGTCAGCTTTTATGATGATCCTCGCATTTGCGGCCGGGGGTAGACCTCAAATCCCCCCTGTCCCGCCAGGACATCCTCGGGTCTACGTCCGTCCTGAGGATCTACCGGATATCAGGCGTAAGATCGAGATGCCGGAGTTTTCCAAAGCGTGGGAGGCCGTGAAAAGCTCTCACCATCCTCTTTGTCTGGCCTTTCTGTACCTTGTAACAGGTGATGGGAAGGCAGGGCGGGAAGCTATCGAACGATGGTTTGAGTCTCTGGAGGGAGACTGGGACAACCCCGATCGGCTCGGCAGGGTCTTTTTAAACTATATGCACGTTGGGGCCTGTGTTTATGACTGGTGCTATAATCTTTTGACCGATGAGGAGAGGAGAAAGCTCATCGAGTCGTTTGAGAGGATCGCAGCGTCACACTCGCCGGGTTACCCGGCCAGGGCAAACTCTCCGGCGGTCGTGGGTCACGTCACCGAAGGGTGGTTGTTGACCGGTCAGCTTCCCGTCAGGGTTGCGATATATGATGAGTCCAAAACGATGTATGAGGCCGCTGCCAGGCTTTTCTTCGAGAGGTTCGTTCCCGTCCGCAACTTCCTCTATCGATCCCACATGCACCATCAGGGCGACTCCTACATAGTGACCCGCTTCATCCACGATATAGCCGTAAGCTGGCTTTTCCGGAGGATGGGCGCCGGTGATGTCTTCAGCCCTCAACAGCGGTTCGTCCCCTATCAGCTCATCTATCATCTCCGCCCCGACGGGAAGCAGATGCACAGCGGAGATACATTCGATGAGCGCGGCGACAGCTCCGGGAAACGAATGCTTATGCTGTTGACGGGGACCTACTATGACGATCCGTATCTGCTGTGGATGGCCGATTCGGGCGTCTTCAGGAGCTACGGGGATATCGGCGGCGTATTTGAGCTGCTGTTCCGCAAGCCTGGATCGGAGAAGCAACCCATAAGCGAGCTTCCCCTCACCAAATACTTCCCATCGCCGATGGGCGAGATGGTGACGCGTACGGGATGGGATATGGGGATGGAAAGCCGGGACGCGGTGGTGCATATGCGCATCGGCGAGTATTTCTTCGGAAACCATCAGCACAAGGACTTCGGAACCTTTCAGATCTACTACCGAGGGCCGCTTGCGATCTCGACGGGAGTCTACGACCTGTATGGCTCGCCTCACTGGAGGAACTATTACCATCAGACCATCTCGAAAAACGGCCTTCTGATATTCGATCCGTCGGAAACCGAAACCATGGTGGGCACACAGGTGTTGAACTACGCCGTGTTTTTCGCCAAAAAGAACCGGTTGTTGAAGGAGGCCCGGCTTACGATCGAAGGGGAGGAGAATGTGAAGGTGCTCATTTGTGATCTGGAACCCGGTATGTGGAGCCTCAGCCGAAACGGCGGGAGGATCGGACAGATCCGGGTCACCGATGAGGGCAAATGCGTTTATCTCGACGCCATGCCGGGTGATTATTTCCTGAAATGGACAAGAGTCGAGGATCGAGGAAAAGCTCGTTAATGCGTTGAACGTTTAACGTTCCACACTTCCTGAAAACCGGAATAGACTGGAGGTGAAGTTATGAGCCATCTGATCTGTTTGGTCACGGTGTTTATAGCCTCGGCCATGATAAGCGTGGACGATTTAGGTCAAAACGTCAAGTTCAGGATACTGGTCGATAAGGTCATGCAGCCCGAAGAGGGATGGGTGACGAAGGAGTGGATGGTCAAAGAGGCCGCCGAGACTGGGTTTAATGTCTACTGCCCGCGACACGGATACAACAGGATGGAGGAGGTCAGACAAGTCGCTAAATGGTGTGGGAAATACGGGATCTTCCACATGGTGTGGATGCGCGGTTCATTGAGGGCACCTGAAGGGAAGAAGGCTGAGGGAAAAAGGATGGTATGGTCGATAGGAGCCGAACAGCCGCTTTGGAGTCCAAATTCGGATGAGCTATGGGAGTGGATGAGCCGCTATATCGTCGAATACGCCAAGATCAGCCTCGAGATACCCAGCCTCATAGGCGTGTTCCTCGACTACGAGAACTACGCCCCGGGCGGGAGAGAGGGAAATCTCTACTCGCTCTCCTACGACGATATTATCATGGAGAAATTCGCCAAGGCCAAGGGGATCAATCTGCCGAAGCTGCCACTGGATCGGAGGAAAAAATGGCTGCAGGAGAAAGGGTTACACGATGATTTTGAGAGATTCCAGGTCAAGCTCTGGCGTGAGCGATGTAGGGAACTACGCCAAGCCGTGGACAGATATAATCCTAAGTTCCGGTTCTGTGTCTATCCTGCTCCTGGAACACCCTTCATAGTGGAGGCGATCTATCCGGAGTGGGCGACCGAGAAAGCACCGCTGATCCTTGCCGACGCCTGCACCTACGGCAGACCGGGACTCCTACCGGAGGCTGAATCCCTCAGGAGAAACCGCGAGAAACTGCTCCAGAGGATAGAGGTGCCGAAAAGGGTAGGTATCAACTTCATCTATGCCGGAGGGATTGATCCGGTCGTGAGGGGAGCCGATCCGGAGTTCTGCGGCAAAAATGCTGTGATGATCTCTCAGATCACCGGTGGATATTGGGTTTTCTACGAAGGACCAAAATATAAGGTGGATCACCCGGACTACTTCAAATGGTTCTCATGGGCGAACCGGGCGATAGCCGAAGGGAAACTCAACGCGTGGCACGAGCCCCGTCAGACACCAGAACGTCTGATATCACAGGGGATCTTCGCTCAGGCGGTCGAGTCGGTTAAACGGCTGAAGCCGCCTGAGGTGACGGGGAAGGCGGTGAGGCTCCCAAAGGCGGAGCTGCGCGGTGAAAATCTGCTGTTGATCGCCGCCGAGGCAGGTCACCCCGTCGAGATCAAGCTTGAAAACCGTCCCGTAGCGCGCTATCGATCACCTCTTTTCTGGGAGGCGAGGGATATCTCTTTGAAAACGGTGGCCAGCGGGACCATCCCCTACAGAAAGGACGGCTTTGTAAGGTTCACACCGGGGACCGCTGGGATCTACCTGATCGGGATGACTTCCGGCAGTTGCGCTTATTCCATTATAAGCTCAAACGTCCCCGTGGGGCTATACTCAGGCAGGAAATTGTCCTTCATCCATGGTGTCGATCGGCTGTACTTCAAGGTGCCTGAGGAGATCAAGCGGTTTACGATCTTCATCTGGGGGAGCGGCGGTGAGACCGTACGGCTGAACGTCTACGATCCCAGTGGAAACAGGGTTGCCACGGGCCAGACCACGCTCAAAAGGGAGAAAGCCGAGATCAAAGTGGACGCGGGGGATCTGGCGGGAAGGACCTGGTCGCTTCAACTGACAAAGGCTGATGAGGGAATTTTGGAGGATCACTCGATCCGGCTCGATCCGAAGCTGCCGCCCGTGTTGTCGTTAAGCCCTGAGCACGTTTTCGATTCTAATACAGGCTCCGTCAGGTAGAGCGGGGATATAGCAGCGCGCTTATACTACCGCCGAGCGGTTGGGGTGTAACTGGCTACGCTTAGTGTAGCAGAAAATCGCGGGCTGCACGGAATACATCCTCGACTTTTACCTCATTGACGCATCCCTCGGTATGGAAAGGGCATCTCTCAGACATGCACGGGGGACAATCGAGCTTGGCTCTGATCGTCAAACATCCTTTTCCATAGGGACCGAATCTCTCAGGACTGGATGGCCCGAATATACCGATCACCTTGATCCCCAAAGCGGCGGCGATGTGCATTGGACCGCTGTCGTTGCCGATGAAGAGATCGCATCTCTCAAGCACTCCGGCTAAGGTGGGAAGATCCGTTCGTCCGGTCAGATCCACCGGTTTATGCCTCATCATCGAGATGATCTCACGCGATATATCGAGCTCGGATTTCGATCCGACCAGCAATATTCGGGCGCCAAGTTCCTCCCAGAGTTTATCACCCAGCTCGGCGAAGTTGAATGGAGCCCATCTCTTGAGCTTAACGGGCGATCCGGGATGGAAGGCCACGATAGGTCCCGTTTCTCCGGTGAAGAGCTTATCGAACATCTCATCGACGTTATCCTTTATATGTCTGGGGATGGTGAGGGAAAGACTTATATGGGAGGGCGTCGGGATTCCGGCCATCTTCAGCGGCTCCAGATTTCTTTTAACCTCATGATCCCAGATCGAGGTTTTTCCGCGCATCCTCATCCGAAGCCTATGTGAGGATCGATCTATCCGCCATTTAAACCGCTTCGATACCGCGAGGGCGACGGAGAGCCATGTAGGACGGAGATCAACGGCCATATCGAATCCGCCGTGCCACAGACGGGCGAGCAATCCTATCCTTTCCCGAAGCCCGCTTTTCCGATCCCTCGCAAATAACCCCGGTCTGTAGCCTATCGCTTCGTCTATTTCGGGGATGAGCTCCGTTAGAGGTAAACACCATTCACCTACCAACGCCGTGATATTGGAATGGGGGAAAGCAAGCCTGAGGGTTTTAATCGCCGGGATGGCAAGTATTAAATCTCCTATGTGATCGGGTTTGATGATGAGGATCCTCTTAGGCGGCCTTTTAGGATCAAGCTTATTGGGATACAAAGTAAAATTAATGAGGGCTGAGATAAGTATCAGCACCCGTTCCTCGAATTCCTTCATGAGCTGTGGTTTTCGAATCCGACACATCACATAAGAAGGTGGGCGGTATCACTCCACCGCCCACAGGAGATCCAGCTCTGCCAGTTTTCCCCTTGTCGGGAATCCGGTCTTCGGATCCCAGCCGTACATCTGATAGAACAGCTCGAGAAGCTCTTCGAATTTCTCCTTATCTATTTTCTCTCCCTTGAGCGTTCCGCCCTCGAGCCCCTGGAACAGCCTTTCGGGCAGCGTGTCGTCCTCCCTGGTGAATCCCTCTCGGAAGTTGAAGATCCTCGCCATTGTGGCGGCCCTCTCACCGACCTTCATCAGCTCCCACAATGAGGTATCCCATCCCGTCACCGCCCGCGTGTATTCGACGAGTTTGTTTATCGGGAAGGGACCAAGCGGCACGCCGACGAAATCGCACATATCGATGCAGTTGTAGAGGTTCCAGAGGATCTGGCAGTAGTAATAGGCTTTAACCTTACGCGGGGTGAACTCCAGGGATGGCATCGGCTCTATCAATCCCAAGGGCTCAAGAGGATCGCCGGCCTCGGGGCCGAGATTTTCAAGGGCGGGGTCATGCGGTGCTTCCATGTGATCGGCGCCGGTTGGGGAAGTCGAATATGCCAATGCGAGCGATTTCTTGCCGCGCGGCTCGTGCATCGGAACCTCCTGCCCCTTAACGTGCATGGCGAATCTCTCGGCGCCTTTACCTATCTTCTCGGCAGCTCGCTTGACGCCTTCGGCCAGAATATCCCCCAATCCCTCACGTCTGCAGATCATCTCGACCATCTTCACCAATGCCTCGGCGTTTCCAAACCTCAGATCTAAACCCCCCGTGTCCTCCTTGGTCAGGATCCCGTTCTCATAACATTCCATAGCGAACGCTATGGAGACGCCACATGAGATCGTGTCGACGGCGTATTTGCTGCATATCTCATTCGCCTTAGCGATAGCCCTCAGATCGCTCACACCGCACAGCGATCCCATCGAGGCGACGGTCTCGTATTCCGGTCCGCCGTATTTCGGATCGACCTTGAACGGACCTTCATCGACCTTGACAACCCGCTTACACGCTATCGGACAGGCGTAGCAGGTGCCCCGTCTTATCAGGATCGTATCCCTCATTCTCTCCCCGCTGATCTGTTCTGCCCCTTCGAAAGAGCCCTCGCGGAAGTTACGCGTGGGCAGTATGCCTGTATCGCTGAGCGGTTTGACTATCCTGGACGTCCCCAGGTCATGCATATCGCCGGGTTGGGGCTTGTAATACTCCCGAACGAACCATCGTACGATCTCCCTGGCCTTTTCGGGATCATACATCGGCACCTCCTGTGTGCCGCGGACGGCTATAGCGCGCAGGTTTTTGGAACCCATAACCGCTCCCATGCCGGTTCGACCGTTAAAGTGATGGAGCTCGTTAACTATCCCGGCATATCGAACCAGCTTCTCCCCGCCAGGGCCGATCTGCGCTATCCTGACGCGATTATCCCCCAGCTCCTCCTTGAGGATATCCGAAACCTCACCCGTGAGCTTCCCCCACAGGTGTGATGCGTCTCGAATCTCCGCCTTGCCGTCCTTTATCCAGAGATAGACCGGCCTGTCCGATCTGCCTCTGATGATGATGGCATCGAAGCCGGCCCTTTTGAGCTCAGGTGCGAACCATCCCCCTGCCTCCGTCTCTCCCAGACCTCCGGTAAGGGGTGATTTCCCCAGAACGCTCAGCCTTGTAGCCCCCGGCAGAGGGGTGCCCCCCAGAACGCTGCTGGTGAATATGAGCATGTTTTGGGGAGAGAGCGGATCTATCCCGGGCTTAAGCTCCTTCAGAAGGTAGTGAAGACCGAAAGCACTTCCTCCGAGATATCTCCTGTATATGATCGGGTCAGGCGTCTCAACCTCGATCCTGCCCGAGCTGAGATCAATCCTTAGAACTTTTCCCCAATATCCGTATCCCATATTCCTCCTCCCATAAGGTCGTTCGGTATATCAAAGTATATCAGGATTCAGCGGTCAGGTCAATTCCTCATTGATCAACGCGGCGATCTATGGTAGAATGATATCCTGCAAAACGTCAAGATAAGGGGAGCTGAGATGGAAAGGATAAAGACCCTCGTCTTCGCCGGGGGACAGATACACGATTTTAAGGGATGTGGTAAGGCTATAAGGGAGATCCTCTCCGAGAGGGAGGAGTTCGATATCACCTATATGGAGGAGGATCTCGACGTGCTGAAGGCGCTGGATCCGTATGATCTGATCGTCTTCTACTACACCGTGGGGACGATAACCGATGAGCAGAAAAACGGCCTGCTCAACTGGGTGGCGTCCGGCAAGGGGTACGTCGGGATACACTCCGCGGCCGATTCCTTCAGAGGATGTCCCGAATATCGGGCGATGGTCGGTGGACACTTCGTTACGCATCCTCGATACAGACAATATCAGGTGAGCGTCGTCGATCCCGAACATCCTATAACGAAAGGGATGGACGAGTTCATGGTCACCGATGAACAGTATATCCTGGACTATGACCCGCGCGTGAATGTGTTATGCACGGCGCTCTATAGGGGTAAGGCGATGCCGGTTGCCTGGACGAAATCCTGGGGCAAGGGAAGGGTCTTTTATCTGGCATTGGGGCATGACCCAAAGGCGTGTCAACATGAGATGTTCAAGCTGCTTTTGCAGAGGGGAGCTCTCTGGGCGGGCACGCCTTCCGAATAGATGGATCTCATCACTCCTGATCCTCCTCGTCCTCATCTCCCTTGACGGTTGTCTCCGCCGCTATCGCGTGCTCGGACCGGTTGAGACCGTGGAGATTCTGTCCAGGGATTCCCGTGAAAGCATCAAGGTGAAGGCCAGAATAGATACCGGTGCCTATTCCAGCTCCATAGATGAGAGGCTGGCTCTCAAACTGGGGTTTAGAGATGCCATCGAATATTACAAAAGCTTCGGGCTGAGGAGAACCCTGACGAGAAGGGAGGTCAGGGAGTTGAGGGCGAAGGGGATCAAGAGGAAATTGGCGAAACATCCGGATATCATCGAGGCGGTCTTCGTCTACAGCTCAAATGGCACAACGCTCAGGATAAAAGTTCCTCTGACGTTTTACTTGGCCGGCGTTAGGATCAGATCGGCCGTCACGATCGCCGATAGAGGCAATCTGAGATACCCGATGATAATAGGCAGAAGGGATCTAAAGGGGTTTCTGATAGATCCGACCAAAGCCGAGGATTAGAAAAGTTGAAGAAAGTGCTCAGAATAACGGATATACTGACGGGATGGGGTTTCTCCGTGATCCTTTCCGAAGATGAGCCGATGACATACGGCGGCCTACTGGATAAGTATCTGCGTCGGGCGGATGTGGATGATCTCACCCGAAGCGGGAGGATATCCGCTGATGAGATCCGTTGGGCGGACAAGATACAGGATAGGGTTTTCCAGATAGATGAATCAGGTGAGCTTCTCCCCGATCCGGTCGATGGGGTCTATCTGTCAAACGGAACTGAACCCGTCGAGTGGGATCAGGAGATAGCCTTTGATCTGGTTCAGACCGAGCGGGAGAGATTCCTCCTGATCGAGCTGCGGATAGATCGGTCGGACGCCATATTTAACCTGAACGAGCGGGGGTATAACCTCAGAAAGTGGCGCAAAAACGAGGATCTGTTCGATGGTTTCATCGAGAAGACGCTGGTCTCAGCCTACGGGACGGAGGCGTCGAGGATCATGAAACTGGGGTCGGCTGACTCTAGGAGGAAATTCCTAAAGGCCGTCGGAAGGAGGATATGGGAGGCGAACTTCGAGCTCTACTCCCGCTTCATCGGAGATCGAATCAGATATAAGGACGGCTCTGAGACGCTGGAAAACATCATCGCCGGCCACGGGGGAATCTGCTCTGAGAAAGCCTCGGCCATGAAGATGATCTCCGACCGGTTCGGATTCGAGGCCGAATATCTGCTTGCAGGGCCTGACGCAAGGGGGGGATTTCCCGTCGAAAGGCTCAGGGAGATGATCGATGAGAGGGATTTCGCCTACGGGAAGAAATACACCAATTATTGGCAGCATATGGCGCTGCTGTATCGAATCGAGGATGAGCCGGTGATGATGGACGTCACAAATGGCAATGTCCCCTTTCTGTTCCTGGAGGGGGATGATGCCCTTTCGCTTGTGGATTCCAGGAAGTTCATCGAGGTCAGGATGGCGGAGGAGATAGAGAGGTTCTACTATCACAGGGTTCCCCAGGATATCCCCCTCGCCCTTTTGGCCCTGATGCGGGATTGGGTCGAGGCGATAGATCTCATACATGTCTTCGACGATGGCCTGGGATTGCTTATAAGGGATGACTGCTTCGTATGGCCCGTCATGTATAGGGAGGATTGGGAGCTGGAGGACGAGCTTAGATGGTGGGAGGAGATCTGCCGAAGGGAGGGGTTCGAGGATGTGGAGTTGCTAACCGATACGGAGAAGCCGGGTAGGTTATGGTCGGAGTTCAAAAACAGACATCCGATGATCTACGAGTGCCTGATCGATGCCTTTCCGTATCTGAGGCGAAGATACAACGACTTCCATGCTCCAGGAAGGAGGGATTATAACCTCGCTTACATCCTTTTATCGCTAAATATAGCGGGGACCTGATTGGCCTTGCCGTCTTTTAAATGACGATAAATGACAATCGCTCATATTGTCACTGAGTGTAGTAGGACGCAAAAACTCACCCGAAACAGGTTAAGGTTTAGGTTGAGGTTAAGAGGAAGAATCTCAACCTTAACCTCAGCCTTAACCTCTTTTCATCGGATAATCCAGGAGGGGAACTTGGGACAGGTAAGCATAATCCTGATAGCCGGTTTGATCTTTCTCTTCTCCTTCGACGAGGGAACGCTGGCGATGTTGGAGAGTCCGAATCGCTCCTCCCTATGGGTGGGATTGGCCCTAGCGCTTCTTCCGGGCGGGTTGGCGTATCTCTGGGGAAGATGGCTTTCGCGAAGGACGGAAGAGGTGACGGCTAGAAGGTTTTTCCTCATCAGACGGTCGTTCCTGGCCTTCGAGCTGATGTTGCTCGGTGGATTCGGTTTGACGGTATATCTCCTTAAGCTACCGCTCGCTATCGACGATCTGTTAAGGTTTATACCTATCCCGTATACGAGAAAGCTATTCGCCATCCTGCCCCTTCTAGCCGGCATGCTTCTCATCAGAGCGGCGCAGTATGAGGTCGAAAGGAGGGTAAGGACGAGCGAGTGGAGGAGGAGGGAGTATCTGTCTGTGAACGCGAAGTTTCTGATCCTGCCCGTTTTCCCGCTTTTGGCCTACATGATCGTAAACGACCTGATAGACCGCTGTCCTCTTCAAGTTCGGCTTTTTTTCATAGATAACCCTTACCTTTACTGGCTGGTTTTGGTTTTGCTGATAGTCGCCCTCTACATCAAAGCGCCACAGATCCTCCAGGGGATATGGCGGGCCACGCCACTGCGGGATCCACACCTGAGGGAGATGCTCGTCGACCTAGCCCGACAAACAGGGGTGACTTTTAAGGAGATCATGGTGTGGCATACCGGCGGGGCGAGGATAGCTAATGCCGGCGTGGCAGGGCTACTGCCCTGGTCGCGAAAGATCTTCCTGACGGATTGCCTGTTGGAGAACTTCCACCCTGAGGAGATAAGGACGATTGTGGCTCATGAGCTCGGCCATATAAAGCACAGACATATGTGGATATATATGGGCTTTTCGCTCACCTATTTCCTGGCGGCGATCCTCTATTACGCCTATCTGGCCCCGATATGGAAGGACCTGCTGGGCGAAGGGCCCGTGATAGATGCCCTCTCAACCCTCATCTTCTTCTACCTTTACTTCGTCCTCATCTTCAGATATCTATCCCGGCGGCTGGAGCATCAGGCCGATATCTACTCCGTGGAAGTCACCGGAGATCCCATAAGCTTCAAGGTTTCCCTGCTTAAGCTGGCTGAGCTGAATTACATGCCTAAGGTCATGAGGAGGATCTTCGAACTGACGCTCACCCATCCTTCCGTGGAGAAGAGAATAGAGATGGTGGATAGATTTTTAATAGGAGACCCGAAAGCGCTAGAGCTCAGGAAGATGCTGCCGGAGGTGAAGCTTGCCATCTTCATCACATCCATCGCGCTTGGTGTCCTTCTGAATTTCGGGGGACCGGCTTTCGAATCGGAGGCCGATCTGCATTACATGCGCGGGGTTGAGTTCCATAGGGAAAAGATGTGGGATAAGGCGTTGAAGGAGATGGACAAAACCATATCGATCGATCCCACCTATAAGGAGGCCTACCTGCTGAGGGGTATGATATATTATGAGGAGGGATCGCCTGAAAAGGCGCTGGAGGATTTCGAGAGATTACGTGACATGGTCTCGGAGAAAAAGGTCAGACAAAACCTGCAGAGGCTCATAAATGAGGTGAAGGGGGAGATCAAAGCGAAGAGCGGGTGAGGATTATGAGGTCTATCCTTCTGTTTTTCCTCCGTCCGGCCTCGTTTATGTTAGAAGCTATCGGTCTGGATTCTCCGTAGCCGATGGGTATCAGCCTTGGGCCCTCGACCCCCTGTTTAACCAAGAAATCCCTGAACTTCACCGCCCTTGCGATGGAGAGCTTGAGGTTATCCTCGGCTTCTCCTATGCTGTCGGTATGGCCTTCGATCAGAACCGTAAACTGAGGATATCCCTTGAGAACCTCCGCCAGTTTCCTGAGAGATCCCCTGTATTTCGAGTTGATATTGCTTCCACCGGGGGCGAACAGGTCTCCGCTTATCCTGACCAGGATGCCCTTTGAATCCCTTAGAACCTGGAATCTATCGATTTTGGAGAGCTTTGAGATCATCTCCGACTCCTTCTTCTCCAGCTCCGTCCATCTCCTCCTGGCGTTTTCGATGAGAGCGGCAGCCTGAGATCCGAAGACCAGGGCGGATTGATAATCCCGTTCCTCGATCGCCTTTTCAGCCTGAGAGAGGAGATCATCAGCGGCTCGATATAGATCCGGGCTCAGTTTCTTCAAATCCGGATTTTCGTCCATCGACGTTTTGGCTTTGAACACGGCGTCCTTCGCCAAGGCTTCGAGCTCCTCGCCTGAAAGGCTTATCTGTTCCTCCCTCCACCTGATCTGGGCCAATTTTTGTGCGGCGAGCGCCGATTTCTCCGCCTCGAGGGCGATATTTCTCGCCTCATCGTATTTTCTTTCTGAGATCGCCTTTTTCGCCTTATCGAGCTTCAGTCGAGCATCTTTGAGCTTTTGCGGCGCGAATTTCTGGACGTTGAAGGATCGGGCCATTTGAAGCAACAGCTCTGCCCTGCCGATCGAGGCGAAGGCTTCAGAGTATAGCTGCTGTTGTGAGAGTTCGACCTTGCGTTTTTGCGCCTTTGCGAGGGTCATTGCCGAGTTTCTCGCCTCCTTGAACTTCGCCTCCGCCTCAGAGGCGAACTTTACAGCGTCATCGAACCTCTCCGAGGCCAGAGCTTCTTTGGCGGCATCCAATTTGACGGATGCCTGGCCGTAGAGATCCGCGGCATATCTCTCAGCTCCTACATCCTGAGCCACCCCCTGAGCCAGCTCGGCTTTGGCAATGGCAAGCTCCGCCTTACCCTGGGCGATCCTCCTGAGCATCTCCCTCTGAGCGGCCTCTGCTTTAGCTTCCGCCTCGGCGGCCTCCTCCTGGGCGATCCTGGCCCGTTCTTCCGCCTTTCGCATTTTGTATTCGGCTATAGATCGCCTTGCCTGGGCTTCCGCCACCTGTTCAGCCATCTTATCTATGAGCAGCTTCACCCTTTCGGATTTGATCCCGTCCAGCCTCTCTTGAGCTGAGAGATATCTCGATTTCGCCTCCGCGATTTTGGCGTGTAGAGAGGCTTTCCGCGCCAGATCGAGCCTGCGGACGGGATCTGAGGTCTTGAGAGCTTCATCCAGGAACTGTTTCGCTCTGGTGTATTCGGCGTAGGCGTACTCCGATGCGCCGGCATCCTCCGCCTCTTTCAGGGCCGATTGTGCGTCGGAGATCGATCTCTGAATCATCACGGGGTTGATTCTGGCGGCACATCCTGCTATAAGGGCGGGAAGCAAAAGGACCAGGAGGCGGGATCTCATTTTCCACCTCCCCCCCTGGTCAATCTCCTCAGCTCGACCTCGGCCGATTGACGTTTGACCTTAGCGGATTCAACCTCCCTCTGTAGGGTTTGAAGCTCGATCTCCTCCCTTTCGACCTCTTTTTTCAGCTTTCTGTAAGAGGCCAGAATTCTGGCGTATCTCGCCGTCAGAAGCGCCCTCTCCGCCAGGCGTTCAGCTTCCTTCTCATCTCCCCTTCTTGCCGCCCTCTCGGCCTGTGAGAGGAGTATCCTCGCCTCATCAATCTCCCTTGAGGCGAAGGTAGAGGCATCCACCTGCTCAGCAAGGGCTATTTCCATTCGGGCGTCGGACATCACGGCAGGGGATGGACCTCTCATGTAGGAGCAGGAGGTCAGGGATAAAAGCGGAATCATAAGGGTTGGGATGAGATATCTTAAGATCATATCCGAAAGATCTGGGATTGGGGCGACACGTGTGCCGCCCCTTCAATATAAATTTATTTTTTCTCCGGATACGAGGTTGGGTCCTTATCGGAGGTTCCGTATTGCGCCTCCATATAGAAGGGGAATCCGTCTCCGTCCTCATCATATCCCCACTGTGCCACCTTCTCCTCAGCCCTTCTGAGCTTGTTCTCATCGGTGTCATCGAGGGAGATATAGGTTTTATACAGGTCATAGGCCTTAGCGAACTCACGCATCGCCTCGTAGCATATCGCCTCGTTGTATATCGCGTCGTTTCTTCTGAAGGAGTGGGGGTATCTCTTAAAGAGCTCTTCATAGGTCTTGACGGCCATCTCGTAATCGCCCATCTCCTGATACAGCTTCGCCGCGTTAAACAGGGCGTTCGGAGCCCACTGTCCGAACGGGATCTCGTCAGCCAGTTCCTTATAGGCCTTTATGGCGTTGGGATAGTTCTTGAGTTTCTTCCATCCCTCGGCGATTCCGATGTAGTCCTGAGCGGCCTTTTCGGCGTGGATGCTGTATTTATCGGCCTGGCTCACATGTCGTCCCATCTTTTCGAACTTCATCGCCACCTCGTTTCGGATCTTCTTGACGTCCTCTATCAACGCCGCTATCTCGTTCAACGTGTTCTGCGTCTTCTTCAACAATCTGTCGGAAGCCTTGGCGAGATCCGAATCCGGGTAGTTCTTGATGACCTTCATGAAGGCTTTCCATCCTTTTCCGTAGTCATATAGCTTGTAGAAATATATCATCCCGATCTGATACTGCACCTGATCTGCGTTTTTGTATTTCGGGAACTCCTTCAGCAGTTTCTCGTATGTCTCGATGGCTTTTTCATACTGGCCCAGCCTTTCGTAGGCCTGAGCCATATCGTAAAGCGCCTGAGCGGCGGCTCTGTTTCCCCTCTCGCTGCCGGGGTTGTTATCGTATATGTATTTGGCCTTGGCTATATCCTGACGGGCCTTTCTGATGAGGGCCATCCTGCTTCTGGACTGAGCGTCCAGATATCCCCCTTTGACCTCCTTCGTAACCTGCTCATAGTATTTGAGTGCGTTATCCCAATCGTATTCCTTTTCACAGATCTGAGCGAGCCTGAATTTGGCTTTCGTGGCGAACTCGGAGCCGGGATATTTCCGTATTACCTCGGTGTAAAGCTTCTTTGCCTCAGCATAATCCCCGCGATCGAAGGCATTTTCGGCGTTCTGGAATATAGCCCCTTTCATCGAACACCCGTAAAGGATCACCCCGAAAGCGAGGATCAGAATGAGAAGAATTCTTCGGGACATCTCTGGATTCCTCCTTTTGTCTTATTTTCTTAAAAATTTGATGGTTATCTCACCCCATTGGGGTTTTTGCTCAACCCGTCCCTCCAGGGGGGCGAATTTCAACCTGCTCACCCATTCCCTGGCTATCCTTTCAAGCTTCGGGTCACCCGCCGTCTTCTTACGCTGCACCTTATACACGTCACCCTGAGGAGTTACCCAGAAGGTTAGAACCACCTCTCCGACCTCCTTGCTGGGCGCTTCGGGTATAGGCGGCATGTAGACCAGTTCCCTTCCGATCACCTCCCCTCTGATCTCGAACGGCAATCCGGCGGGCTCCCCGACCTTCGGGCTCAGGGAAGAAGGTTGGGAGATACGGGTCGTGAAGCTTCCCCGAGGAGGGCTCATGCTTATCCTGCTCTCTCCGCCCTCGGACCGTCTGGGAATCGGTATCCTCTCCCTATCGGGCGATAGGATCTCTTTAACCTTCAACGTCGTATCTGCTCCTCGCTCGATCCCCTCCATGGCCCGCCGCGATCGTGAGAGATCGAGCGTGAACCGATCGGGATTGAGCTCGGAGGCGGGCGAACGCAACCTCGTTCTGAACCTCTGATCTCCTTCCACCGATCCCAGAACCCTGTTTATCACATCTCTGCCCTTGAATTCCGGTATCTTCTCCGGCGTTTCAGCGGTCACCTTTTGGAGGGATTGGAACTGAGTCATCTCCAACCTCTCCGGCATCTGGGGAAGCTGGATGATATCCACCTCTATCGGCCTCTCGAACTCCTCCCTCTCCGCCGGTTTGGTGTATATGACCATGGCGAAGACAATGGTAAGAAGGATATGCTCGATGAAGGCTATAAACAGACACGTCTTTAGACTCCATTTAAACATCTTCATCCCCCCCTATCTCCTCGAACTCTCCCAAGAATTTGGCTTCAGCCGACACGAGGAACTTAACCAGCGACATCGAATGTCTCTCCATCTCGCGCAGGATAGAATCGGCACGGTTTGAGAAATACTGATGAGCTATGAAGGCCGGAAGGGCCACCACCAACCCCGCGGCCGTGGTCATGAGGGATTGAGATATACCTTTAGCCATATTGACCTCGGCATTGATCGATATGTCCATCATCCCCAGCGCCCCGAAGGAGCGGATCATCCCGATAACCGTGCCCAACAGTCCCGTATATGTGGCGAGCGGCGGAATGACGCCCAGCAGAGAGAGATACCTCTCGATCTTCGGTTTCTCCTGGAGCCCGGCGAAGTGGACGACCTTCTTAAGCCTCTCCTCATCGTAGTGTCGATGTATTATACCGGCTTTGATGATGTTAGTCAAGGGGCCAGGCCTTTTATCGCATAACGCTATCGCTATCTCCGGACTACCCCTTTCAAGCACGTTATATATCCTGGCTATGAACTGGGCCGGGATCAATTTGCTTCGTCTCAAATTGATCGCCCTCTCCAGGATCACGGCATGCGAGATCATCGAGTAAACGCCGATCACCGCCATAAGCCATCCGGCATTTATTATCTGCTCCAGCCCACCCCGGATCATCTCAATTATTCCGTTCATGGCTAAAATCTCACCCTCACCCCGAAATCGACCGTCGTTTGAGGCAATTCATATCCCTCCATGGCCTGCACCCTGCCGGTGTAGAACTTCCCGCGCAGAAAGCCGGAGATACCCATCCCCAGGGGGAAACTCAGAGAGGGATCAAAGACGGCATAGGCATCTAAAGCCCTATCGCCGTCCCTATCCACATATCTTCTACCGATGAAACCACCTCCCAGATTCAACTTCATGCCAGCGGAAGTCTCATAGGAGATCTCCCACTCAAGTCTGTCCTCAGGGCGATAGGGTATATGCTCGGCAGAGCTTACCTTGTGGAACTCGTGAGTATATCTCGCCTGAGCTTCGACCCCCTCCGCTGGTTCAGCCTTCAGGTTCAACCTTAAACCGAATATCCGCGCGTTCAGGTTTATCGGGCTCCAGGCCAGCACATCTCCTTTTATCCTACTGAGCACGTGCATATCATCGCGGAGCAGATAGAATCCCTCGGCGGAAAGCGAGGCGTTTTCAGGTCTGAGCTCGAACCCCCAAGCGATCTCACTCATCCTCTCGGCCCTGAGCTCCGGGTTCAATGCCGTAAAATCCCTGCTGAAGATATCATTTCCGGCCGGCAAAATCACTCTCCCCCATTCCGCCCTCAACCTTAAGAGGGTGATCTCGCCCAGAAGGGTCACGGCGTCCATCGATGGATTTAAGGAGAACCTCGTGCTCCCATCCGGCTCGCCGTACAGATAGGGGTTCAATCCGATGCTGAGGACAAAAGGTCCCACCCTTTCGAAGTTATCGCGGAAATACATGTTGAAAGCACCTATCTGGGATTCCGTTTCTCCCAGGCGCGAGGAGATGTATCTTCCCGAAAATCCGAGTTTGATCGGATTGAGGAACGGATAGGAGGTGTCCACATCCACCTTAAATCCCACGTCGGTGCTTTCATTTTCAATCCCCCATTCTCCGCTCATGGTTGTTCGATCAAGCTCAATTCTGAAGGTTGACGTCGTGGTTCCCGACGTCCTCCGTCTCAAACCGGCGTAGAGGTTCAGGTGTGAAAGGTCCTGCCTCGCCACCCCTTTGTCTCCGACTTTAAGCCATCCTAACTCCTTGACATCATACCTCAGATCGGAGCTGAGCTCTTTTATCCTTCCATGGGCTGACATATCCAGAAGGTTATATCTCCCTCTATCCTTAGTCCTGGTGTTGCCGAGTGAAAACCACCTGATCCTCAGGGCGCCAGCTACGTCCTTCACCTCTTTGAGGGCGATCGCTTCCGAACTAAATCCCCCCGGCGCTCCTGAGAACAGATCGGCTGAGATGAGACGAACGATATGATCGCCTCCTATACGCCTGGTTATTTTCTTGGGCGAGAGGAAACCGGGTAGGTTCCATACCTTCTCTTTGGGATAGACCACCAAGTATTTAGGTATATCGGGCAGTGCGCTATCGGTGAAGGGCGGCCTTTGTGTGAGCGATATCCTGGTCACATCTATTATCCTCGCCTCGATTCTCTCCGGAAGATTCTCCGCCTTCAGTTTCTCACCGGTATTTTGCTCCTGAGAAAACGAAAATGAAGAGGTCAGAGACCATCCTATAATGAGAGCTAACGTGAGGAGAAACCTTCTCACGATCACCATACATCACCTCGGGGATGAGGAGGAGAGGCTCTCCAGTGCCCGTAATCTATCCCGAGCATGCTTGAGCGTCTTACTCCAGGAGCTCCGTTTCTTGGGATGTTTGGAGTATTGCTGCACCGCCCGTCTATACCAGGTTTTGGCATCTTCCCACCTCTGGAGCTTCTCGTAGCAGTTCCCGGCCCGAACGAGGGCGATGAGGGCGTCATCCGGGTCGATCCGATCATAGACCAGGGCCATCTTCAGATATGTCTCGGCCGCCTGAGCGTATCTGCCGAGGTCATAAAGCGATTCGGCTTTATTCAGCAGGGCGGAGATCTTCGTATCATCGCTGTATCGTCCTCTCTTATCGTTCAATATCCTATCGAAGACGGAGATGGCCTCGGCGTTTTTGCCCTGTTTGTGGAGCGCCATACCCATCGCCAGAAGGGCAGCCTCGATATGCGGCGATTTGGGATATCTCTCGACCAAGGTGGAGTATATCTGAACGGCTTTATCCAGCTGTTCCATCTCCTCATAACATCTGCCGATGGCCAACAGGGACCTGGCGGCCTCGTCCGATTTCGGATATCTCGCCACCACCTTCTGGAAAGCGTCTATCGCCCTTTTGAGATCCCTTCTCGGATTGTTGGGATCATAAAGACACCAGCCGATGAAATATCGGGATATCGGTCCGTATTCGCTTTTGGGATTCACCTTGCCGAAGGCCTCTATGGCCTGGTCGTAGGATCGAAGCTTGTAGTAGCTACGTCCGATGTTATACTGCGCTTGATCCGCGGCATCGGAGCGCGGATAGTTCTCAACCACCTTTTGAAACTCGGCTATCGCCTGCTGGTAGTTCCCGGAGTCGTAATATGAAATGGCGACGTTGAGCAGGGCATCGGGCGCCAGTTCCCTCTGAGGATACCTGCGCAGGAGTTCCTGATAGGCCGCTGTGGCCCTCTTCTCGTCATTCAGCTGTTGATATGATGAGGCTATGGCGTAGAGTGCATCATCCGCCCACTCGCTCTTCGGGAACAGTTCCACCAGCTTGTGGTAGTTCTCAATCGCCTTTCTGTATTCCCCCAGGTTATAGTAACACTCGGCGATTTCGTACTGAGCCTCCGGTCTGAGATCCACCATCTTCTCCTCGCCTGCCTCCTGGACCTGCATCTTCTGATTGGGATATTTCGTGACTATGATCTGATACTGCTTTATCGCCTCCCTGTAAAGGCCCTTTTTGAAGAAGCTGTTGGCGACGCCGAAGATCGCCTGTGCCGCCAGAGGTGTCGATGGGAACTTTTTAAGCAGGTTGGTGAAAGCCTCTATTGCGTCATCGTATCTCTCCATCTTGTAGAGCACCCAGCCGATCCTGTAAAGGGCGTTATCCACCCAATCGCCCTTCGGATATTTGAGTGGGATGATCTTGAAGGCATCCAGCGCCTCCCTGTACCTTTTGAGGTTGATCAGACATATCCCGACATAGTATTGCGATTTATCGGCGAGAGGGCTTTGAGGATAGGTCTCCACCACTTTCCTCCACGCCTTGAGGGCGGCCTGAAATTTAGCCCTGCGCTGAGAGGATGAGCTGGAACTCTGCCCCTCGGAGAAATACGTCCATGCGATCCCATACTGACATCTATCGTTCCACTCGCCGTTCGGGAACTCATTGAGTATGCTTTCATATTCCCTACGCGCTTCGGCGTAATCCCCCTGCCAATACAAGCTCTCCGCCAGGAAGAAATGGGCCTTATAGAGGAAACGGCTGTGGGGAAACCGGTTTATAATCTGCCGACAGGCATCGATCGCCCCTCGATACTCCTTCATCTCGAACTTCGCCCTTGCGAGCCAGTAGAGCGCCTCGTCGGCGGGCGCCTTTGCTCCGATTCCGTCCGGGTTCTCCTTCAGAAAGGTTTCCAAGGTCTCGGCGGCGTTACGATAATCCCCGCCGCTGAAATAGGCCAGTCCGAGCTGAAATAGGGCATACGGCCGAAGCGGGGTCTTAGGGTAAACTTTCAGCAGATCCTTGAACGCCGATACGGCGGATTTGTAATCGCGCAGGCTATAATATGAGGAACCTATGCCGAAGAGGGCGTCATCCCCGTATTCCGATCTGCGGCTGACGCGCTTATATTCCAGTATGGCCGAGTTATACTGAGAGTCCATCCTACGACATTCCCCCATGTAGAACCTCGCGGCATCAGCCAGCTCTGAGGTCGGGTCCTCGGCGACCAATTTGAACTGCCTATAAGCCTCCCTATAATCGCCCTGTCTGAAATAGGCGAAGGCGATGCCGTATCTGGCATCATCCACGACCTTACTGGTCGGATAGAGCTCTATAACCTTGTTGTACTCGTGGATCGCCTCGGTGAACTTGCCCTGTGAGAGCAACACCTCGGCTATCCAGAACTGGGCATCGGCGGCGACATCCTCCATCGTAGGGTATCTATGTAGCAATAGATCGAACTGTCTGCGTGCTTCGTCCATTCTCTTCATCTGGAAATAGCACTCGCCTAATCTGAAATTGGCGTTGGCCACCAGCTGTGTCCATTTCGACTTGGAGGAGTATCTGGATATGACCGTCTTATATGCCTCAGCAGCCCTATCCCACTTCTTGAGAGCGAAGAGACATTCGGCCATCCTGTAGGCCGATTCGGCCGCCTCGTCGCTTTCGGGAAACTCCTGGACAACCATCCTGAAGGTATCATAGGCCGTCCTGTAGCTTTTAAGATGATATAGGCTCCAACCTTTCGAATAAAGGGCCGATTTCCTCTCAGCGGCCTTGGGATATTTGGTCAGGAGCCGGTCGTAATATGAGACGGCTCTGGCGTAATTGCCCAAATTGAAGTGAGATTCGCCTATGCAGAAGAGGGATGAGGAGATAACGGCTGGGTCCTTTGCCCTCTTGAGCACCTCTTCAAAACCTTTTATCGCCTCCTCATATCTCCCAAGCTGGAACCAGCTCAATGCCACGCCTCGAACGGCGTCGAGCCTCAGCGGGCTGGAGGGGTAATCCGCCTCAAGTTGTTTGTAATACCTTATGGCGTCGTGGAATCTATGAAGTTTGAAGGCGCAATCGGCAGCCAAAAACAGGGCATCGTCGGCATTAGAGCTTTCGGGGTAATCCTGGACGAATTTCAGCAGGTTCTTCTCGGCCAGATCATAGGCCCCGTTTTTATAGAGCTCATAGGCGAACTTATAGTCCTCCAGTTCGCCCGAAAAGGCCGTGATGGCGACGAAGGGGAGTATCAAGATGCTCGATAAAAAGGGCAAACCTCTCATCCGGCTCATCTTTTACCTCCTGCTAGCCTATTATAGCATTGGATCTATCGGTATTTCAAGCGATTTTATCCTTGAAACGGGGGAAAGGATGGTGTAAAATTAGACTGTTCCCAGGTATAACAAGCCCCCTGGGAAGATAACATAGGTGATGAGGTGTTTCATGCCAGCCAATCTGATTATATTGATCGGGATTATAGCCGGCGTTGTGATTCTCGTTATCCTTGTGATGGCCGCTCAGGTTTTAGGGCTGTGGATAACGGCGAGGTTCGCGGGGGTGAAGGTCAGGCTATTCGGCGATCTGATAGCTATGAGACTTCGCAGGGTGCCGGCATCGGAGATCGTTAACGCCAGGATAACGGCGGCGAAAGCCGGCCTGATGCTCGATCAGGATAAACTCGAGGCGCATTATCTGGCAGGAGGGGACGTCACAAGGGTCGTTAACGCCCTCATATCGGCCGACAAGGCCGGGATACCGCTCACATTCGAGCGCGCCGCCGCCATAGATCTGGCGGGCAGAGATGTGCTGGAGGCGGTGCAGATGAGCGTCAGCCCGAAGGTGATCAAAACCCCACCCATAGCGGCTGTGGCCAAGAACGGAGTCCAGGTAATAGCCACCGCCCGCGTGACGGTCAGGGCGGATATAAACAAGCTGGTTGGAGGTGCAGGCGAGGAGACGGTCATAGCGCGGGTCGGCGAGGGAATAGTCACCACCATCGGTTCGGCCGAGTCACATGAGGAGGTGCTCGAAAATCCGGATAAGATCTCCCAAACCGTCCTGGAGAAAGGTTTGGACGCGGGAACCGCCTTTGAGATCGTCTCCATAGACATAGCCGATGTGGATGTCGGGAAGAACATCGGTGCGAGACTGCGCACGGAGCAGGCGGAGGCGGATATGCGCATAGCACAGGCAAAGGCCGAAAGCCGTCGCGCGATGGCGAGGGCTGAGGAACAGGAGATGAAGGCGCTCACCCAGGAGATGGAGGCCAAGATCATCGAGGCTGAGGCGGAGATACCCCTGGCGATGGCCGAGGCTTTTAGATCGGGCAAACTCTCCGTCATGGACTACTACCGAATGCGAAACATCATGGCCGATACCGAGATGCGGAAGGCTATAGCTGAAAGCAGCGCTCCGGGCGCGGGGGAGAGGAAAACCGAATACTCGGTGGTTTAAAGGAGGGAAAAGGATGGCAGCGATCGCAGTTTTGATACTCATAGGCGTTATCCTCTTTCTGGTAATCTTCCTCTGGGCGGTGCCGGTGCCGCTGTGGATAGCCGCCAAGTTCGCCGGCGTGAAGGTCAAGCCCTTCAGAGATCTGGTGGCGATGCGGATAAGGAGGGTGCCGCCGGGGACGATAGTTAAGGCGATGATAAGCGCCTCTAAGGCCGGCCTCGATCTGACCATCCCCAAGCTGGAGGCCCATTATCTGGCCGGCGGCAGGGTGGGAAACGTCGTCAACGCCCTCATAGCTGCCGATAAGGCCGGGATACCGCTCACATTCGAGCGCGCCGCCGCCATAGATCTGGCGGGCAGGGATGTGTTCGAGGCGGTGCAGATGAGCGTGACGCCCAAGGTCATAACCACCCCGATGATAACCGCCGTCGCAAAGGACGGTATCCAGGTGAAGGCCACCACACGGATCACCGTCAGGGCGAATATAGATAGACTCGTCGGAGGTGCCGGCGAGGAGACCATAATCGCCAGAGTCGGCGAAGGGATAGTCACCGCCATCGGTTCCGCCGAATCCTACAAGGACGTGCTCGAAAATCCGGACATCATATCCAAAACGGTGCTCGAAAAGGGGTTGGACGCAGAGACGGCCTTCGAGATACTCTCCATAGACATAGCTGATGTGGATATCGGCGATAACATCGGCGCCAAGCTCCTGATAGATCGAGCGGAGGCTGATCTGAACGTCGCAAGGGCAAGGGCTGAGGAGAAACTGGCCATGGCTCATGCCAGGGAACAGGAGATGAAGGCACTGGCGCAGAGGATGAGGGCCAAGGTCGCCGAAGCGCAGGCCGAGGTGCCAAGGGCCATCGCCGAGGCGTTCCGCTCCGGCAGGGCCATCTCCACCACGTAGGGAGGTTATACCGAATTATGAAGGAGGAGAAACCAACACAGCAGGAGCCCACTCCCATGCCGCAGGAAACGGATGATGAGTTCAAGCCCGTTCCCGAAGAGGAGAAACCTGAGAGACAGCCCGTATCCGAGCCGACCAGACCGCCGATCCGCATCGCCGGATTTGAGCTCACGCCGGAGACCATACGTCGAGCCATAGTGATAGGCGAGATACTGAAGAGGAAGTTCTAAGCTGTCGACCGCCATGATAGCTTTCATCAAGGGGATTCTCGAACGAAAGGAACCGAACAGAGTCATAATAGACGTCAACGGGATCGGTTATGAGATACTGATCCCGATATCCACCTACGAAGGGCTTCCAAGCGTGGGAGATCCGGTTAAGCTGTATACGCATCAGCTCGTCAGGGAGAACGAGATGTCGTTGTTCGGATTCCTGACGGAGGACGAGCTGGCTGTCTTCAGGCTGGTATTGACCGTTTCGGGAGCGGGCCCGAAAGCCGCTTTAGGGATATTGTCGAAGATAAGCCCGGCTCAGTTTAGATCGGCCATTCTGAAGGAAGATGTAGGGACGCTGAAATCAGCCCCCGGAATCGGCTCCAGAACGGCTCAGAGGCTGATATTGGAACTCAAGGATAAGGTTCAATCCCTTCCTGAGACCGAGGGCGAGATCGAGAGGGAGGCGGACAGAATAGCTCAGGCGATAGCAGCCCTCGTGGAGTTGGGATCAAATCGAAGGGTGGCCGAAAGTGCCGTCTATCAGGCGAGCCAGATTCTGGGCAGAGAGGCCAGAGTTGAGGAGATCATAAGGCTGGCGTTGAGATTTGTCGTCTGATATATAGATCCGGTCTCTCCATGAGATCGATTATCTCCGTCTCTTCCTCAAACGCCACCCGCGGTCGGAACGGTGCTCCCCTGTTGGCGGATATAACCTTACCGATCCTGCCATCGCTCAGCTCGACGAAACTTCCCACCGGATACATGGAAACCAGATCTATAAACCGCTTGACCACTTCCCTATCGAGTCTCCCCTCCTTAACCTCTCCTACGATATGACACATCGCTTCGAAGGGCTCCATATGCTTCTCTCTATAAGGTCTGGGATGGGTAATCGCCTCGAAGAGGTCGGCGACCTGTATGATCTTGCCCAGAGGGGTGATCTCCTCTCCTCCCACGCCCTCCGGATATCCCGATCCGTCGATCCGCTCGTGCTCTTGATAGACGGCTCTTATCATCTCATCCGGTATCGTTCCCTTCAGAGGTTCCAACCTTCTAAGCGTATGACGGGGGTGTTCCTCTATCGATCTTCTGGAGTCCGGATCGGATATCGGTCCGCCGTGGATCAGATCCCATGGCAGATCGAAGATACCGATGTCGTGAATCATACCGATAGCGCAGACCGTCGCGACCTCGCCGCCGCCTAACTCCTTCCAGATCAAGGAGGAAAGTATCGAGAGGTTAAGCATATGTATGTGGACGTATGATTCGACCTCGATGGTGGCGTTGAGGATAAAATCCATGGCCGTTTCAGGCGAGATCAAGACATCTTCGAGAACGGCTTCGGCGGCGGCGGTGATTCTCCTCCAAAGCTCCGGAACGATCTCATCCCTCGAGCAGGCCTCACGAATGAGGTTCAATGCGGAATGGAATCGGGAAGGAGCTTTCGCTTCCTCCGCCTTCTCTGTCGCCGGCTTCTCCTCCACCTCCGTTGCCCCCACGTCCTCCCGTTTCGTTTTTTTCCCCGCCCGCAGCAAGTCGGTCATACGTCTCATATCATCGCCTCCTCAACGATCGTTTCGTCGATGACCTCGGCTTTCTTGATGAAGCCCATCAGCAGCGACATATCGCACAGGTTGTTTATCCTGCGGGGTATCCCCGCGGTGGATCGGAATATCAGGTTCATCGCCTCCTCGGTGAAGATCTCCCTGGAACAACCGGCCACTTTAAGTCTGTGCACGATATAGTCATGTGTTTCCTCCAAACCGAGCGGATCAAGCTGATAGATAACGGAGAGGCGCTGTTTCAACTGGGGCATTCGATCGACTCTCCTGAGGAATTGCGGATGAGCAGCGAAGACCATCGAGACGAGGGTTACATCGTTGAGCTGGAAGTTCATAAGCATCCTGAGGTCTTCAAGTGTATCCTCATCCTTGATAAGATGTGCCTCATCGATCACTATCACAGTCCCGCGTTCGGCCTCATAATTATCCAGGAAGAGTGTGTTCAGCCTTTTAATCAGCTCGTCTTTGTCGGATGAACTGGTTTCCACGCCGAACTCGTAAAGTATCAGCCTTAAAAGCTCCTCCGACTTCATATTAGGATTGACAATTAAAGCGAGATCATAGCTGCCGGGCTCCAGCTCTTGGAGCACAGCCCTTGTCATGAGCGTTTTGCCACAGCCGTATTCCCCCACGATCAGAGAGCCCTTTCTCTCGCTGATGGCGTAGAGCAGCTTGAGGAAAGCCATCTGACGAGAGGGCGTTTTGAAGAAAAAGCGCGGATCAGGCGTGTTTTCAAATGGTTTCTCCCTCAGCCCCCAGTATTCCTCATACATGGATATCCCACCGAATCATCTTAAATTCGCAATTCGCATTTCGAAATATCACATCTCCCCCCTTCTGATCCCGGCATACGGGATCGGCGAGGTGCGCATGCCGGATATCTCCTCCACCTGTTGATACTGCTTGCCGGTAGGGCCCGTCTCAGTTTCGACCTCATCCGGCGGACGTCTGTTGTTTCCCATTATGAAGTTGTCGATCAGCCTGCCGCCGCCGTATACGGCCCAGCCACCGTTGTGAACGATATTGTTGGAGACCAATTTTGGAGAGGAACCGGAGTAACAGACCACACCGTGCATGCGATTGTTGGCTATGACGCTGTTGGAGATAATAGGGGAAGCGCCCGATTCGCATACGATCCCATAGCCGTTCATGGTTATGGAGGACTGGGATATCTCGGGTGAAGCGCCGTTAAGACAGTAGATGCCGGTGCTGCTCTGGCTGACGCTGATGTTGGTCAGCCTCGGTGAAACCCCATCCACCACGATCCCGGCCTCCTCGGCGCCGTTGATCACACAGTCGTTTATCCTCACCGCGTCGGTATTGACGTATATCTGCCTGTGGTTCTGTATGATACAGGATCTGAGCGCCGAGCCCATGCTCTGTTTGGTGAAGAATATCCCATCCCACCCCCCGGAGGACGACAACGAGTTGAAGATAATCGGACGATCGGGATTCCCCTGGGCATAAAATGAGCCCTCAACCACTATCTTCCCAGGACGTCCTCCATCTGATTTAAACCTCACAAGCGTGCCGGGCATGACCGTCACGGAGACCTCCCTCGGTATCACCAGCTCGCCGGATATCCATACCTCACCCGACCATATCTCATCCTTTTGAAGCCTTCCACTTTTGGTTTGAACCTCCTCGCCCTCGGATGGATGTGAGGATTGAGGTTCACCGGATGGGGAATAGGCACATCCGATGAGAATCAGGATCGACATGATCGATATCAACCAGGCGATGGCTTTAATCAACCTCCACCTCCGGCGAATCTCAGGGTCAATTCCACGTTTTGGCGGATCATATCGGGTTTATATTTTGTGAACATCCCGACGACCACGGCGTCTTTGGATTTTATGTTCTCAAACGCATAGCGGAAGGCTTCCACGGGATCGTTTCTGCTGGCCGCCATGATCTTAAAGGCCAGACAGGTCTTATCCACCTCACGTATCACCCTGCAGGCCGCTTCCCTGTCCTCGGGCAGATATACTTCGCCGCGCTCGGTGAGATTATAAAATGATATCATGTAGAAATCAAGCTCGAAACCGTGTTCCTCGGCATATCTGACGACATCCGGGTCATGTGTTCCTAATCCAGCCGTTAACCCCAGGTCATGTATGAACTTGAGATGATCGTTGACCTCATCCAGCTTCCCCGCCTTGAAGAGCCTATCCGTAGCGCCGCCGTGGTGGTAGATCGCTATCGGCTCATATGAGGCTATCTGGCGGATATTGCTCCTGGTGGAAGCCCTTTCAGGGACCGTTTGAGCGATCCATTGAATTGAGCCGCCTTCCAGTCTATATTCGTTGAGCATACGCATTATGTGATTGTCGCCACGGGCCAGCAAGGTGTTTATCCCCAGCCTCTCACATTCCCTGAGCGTCTCTTTGATCTTACCCACGGTATAATAGTTGATCATATCCCGGCTCATTTCACCCGAGACATGAGAATGGCCGCTGAAGGGGTTGCCGCCGATGATGAGCCTGGTGATCTCATGTTCGCCGAGTTTCACTTTGGGCAACATCTCAGTTTAACCTCCCCGTTCTCCCTTTGTATGCATATGTGTTTTCTCCAGTTTACCTCGTCCTTCTCGGGGAAATCGGATCGAAAGTGAGCTCCTCTGCTTTCGGTTCTCTTCAGAGCAGCATGAAGGATGAGCTTCGAGTTTTGCAACATATTACAAAGCTCAAACGCCTCCCTCTTCATATCGCGAGGGGTATAGTTCAGGCCGGCGAGGTATTCCAATGTCTTTCGCATGGTGGAGCCGTCCCTGATGATCCCCGCCGCCCCCCACATCAGGTCTCTTATCTCCTCTACGGCCTTTTCGACCTCGATCTCCCCCTCCGGTTTCGTCTTATGCCAGGAGACCTTAATGCGGTCGAGTTCAATACCGTTTTCGGCGACGAATCTGGTTGCCGTTGAGCCCGCTCGTTTTCCGAAGACCAGTCCCTCAAGGAGCGAGTTGCTCGCCAATCGGTTCGCCCCATGAACACCGGTGCAGGCCACCTCTCCACAGGCGAACAGGCCTTTCAGCGACGTGGTGGATCTAAGATCCGTCTTAACGCCGCCCATCATGAAATGGGCCGCTGCCTGGACGGGTATCAGATCGGTCGTTATGTTCAATCCCATCTCCGAACAGGCCCTGTATATGGTCGGGAACCTCCTTTTGACGAATTCCGGATCGAGGTGGGTCACATCGAGATAGACGCACTCGTTTTTCGTGCGGTGCATCTCAATCCAGACCGCTCTGCTAACGATATCCCTGGGGGCCAGTTCCGCCCTGGGATCGTATCTGGGCATAAACCTTTCGCCCTTTGAGTTTACGAGGATAGCTCCTTCGCCGCGAACGGCCTCAGATATGAGAAATCTCGGCGCCCCGTGGAGACACATCACCGTCGGGTGAAACTGGACAAACTCCATATCGGTCAAAACACAGCCCGCCCTATATGCCATCGCGTATCCGTCGCCGGTGGCGACATCCGGGTTGGACGTGTATTTATATATCTGCCCCAATCCCCCTGAGGCGAGGATAACCGCCTGGGCGAATATACATCCTATCTGTCCGTCGGGAAACAAAGCCACACAGCCGCAGCATCTATCGTCAATCGTTATCAGATCGATGGCGAAGGTATGTTTTATCAACTCGATGTTGGGTGTGTTTGCGGCGCGCTGGACCAGTACGTTCTGCGTCTCCTCGCCGGTTGCATCTCCCCTTGCGTGGATGATCCTCCTTCTTCGGTGGGCGGCCTCAAGGCCAAAAGAAAGCTTGCCGTTTTCGGAGTCGAAGTGAGCCCCCCACCCTATCAACTCCCTGACCCTATCTATTCCCTCACGCACCATTTCCTTGACGGCCGCCTCATTACAGAGACCATCTCCGGCCATCAAGGTGTCCTCGACGTGCGAGTTGATCGTATCCTCCTCGCTCAGGGCGACCGCTATTCCGCCCTGGGCATGGGCTGTGCTGCTGTCTTTGATATCGCCCTTCGTTACGACCGTCACCTTACAGCTTCCCGCCGCCTCTATGGCCGCCCTCAGTCCGGCGTCGCCGCTGCCGATCACCAGGATATCGGTTTGGAGGCGAGGGCCGGATTCGGAGTCGAAGTTGACCATATACCTCGGGTCCATCCTCCTACCTCTCAACGGGGGAGGAGCCGGCGTTTTTAGCCATAGGATTCACGCATTTGCCGATCGCCTCGGCGACGATCGTCCCGTCGCCAAGGCTCATCCGGGCTTTCGCCTCCACAAATCTGCTCCTGATCCTCGTGGCCTCTGCCTCCACGTAGAGCTTTTCACCTACAGGCGCGGGTTTTCTGAACCTCACCTGAAGATAAGCTGTCAGTGAAGCGCCCCAGATGACGGTCCCGATTCGGCTTATCGCCTCATCCAGTATCGTGGCTATTATCCCTCCATGGACTATATTCGACCACCCCTGGAACCATGGGTTGGGAAGGCATTCGGTTTTCACCCTACGCCCTCCCTCCGATATCTCAAACTCCAGCTTTAAACCGATAGGGTTCGACTTGCCACAGGCGAAGCATTTGCTATCGTCCCAAAGCTCCATCCCCGATCTCCTTGCAAGCTTAAATCCAGACGGTATTTTACCACACAGAGCATCGAAATACAACGTTCGTCTCTAGCTCCGCACGCACAGGACATGTTCCTATCACCGAATCATTAGGGCGAAAGAATAACTTCCAATTAAGGGTAAAGGGTGGTATAATACTTAAGGTGCAGCCGCAAGGGAGGAGGCCGAAATGGCATACTTCATCTCTGCATACCTGCTCATATGGGGTTTCCTTATGGGATACCTCTTCTACATCTTCAGAAGGGTCGTCAGACTTGAAAAAAAGGTCAAGGCCCTGAATGAAATCATGAAAGACAAAGGAGAGGTGAGATGAGGAACATCATATCCTGCCGTCCCTCCAGCTATGGCAGATACAGGGATAAGGCGTATGAGCACCTGTCTCAGATCGGCGTGACACACGTCGAGATACCGATGCCAAAGGCCGAAGACGTGGAGAGGGTGCTCGATGAGCTTTCCAGATATGGGCTGTCGGTCGGGAGCATACAGGCTCCCTGTGATATAAAGAACGAGGCCGTGGTGGATCAATTCAAGGTGGCCGTCGAGGTAGCCAGTCGTCTCGGTGCAAGCCGGATATTCACCAGCGTCCATACCGGCGGGCTCGATAAATCCATCGTCTACGAGAGGCTCCGCCGAATCGGCGACGTGGCGGCCCAGAAGGATGTGATCGTCATCATGGAAACCCATCCGGACCTCGTCACCAATGGCGATGTGGCGCTCGAAACGATGAAAGGTGTGAATCACCCCAACGTCAGGATCAACTTCGACACCGCCAACATCTACTATTATAATGAGGGCGTGGATGGGATCGAGGAGATGAAGAAGGTTCTGGACTATATCGAGGGCGTGCATCTGAAGGACACCAACGGACAACCCAAAACCTGGTATTTCCCCACCCTGGGTGAGGGGATAGTGGACTTCAGGAAGGTGAGAGAACTGCTGAACGCCAGGGGGTTCTTCGGGCCTTTCACGATCGAGATCGAGGGGATTAAGGGCGAAAACCTCACCCTGGAACAGATGCTCGAGAGGATGGAGAAATCGGTTCAACATCTCAGGGAGTGCGGTTACTGAAGGGATGGAGCTTGAGGAGATCAAAAGAAAGCTCAGGGGCAGACGAATAGCAGTGTTAATGGGGGGCACATCGGGCGAGAGGGCGGTCTCATTGAGATCGGGCCGAAACGTCCTGCGTGCCCTCCGATCCCACGGGCTTGATGCTGTGGAGATCGATCCCGCTGACCCCGACTTCGTTCGATCGCTGATCGACGGGAAGATCGATCTGGCCTTCATCGCCCTGCACGGCAGAGGCGGCGAGGACGGGGCTATCCAGGGCCTTCTGGAATCGTTAAGCATACCATATACCGGCTCAGGCGTGCTCGCCAGCGCCCTCGCGATGAATAAGGTCGCCTCGAAGAGGATCTTCCTCTCCGTCGGCATACCGACGCCTCAGTTCATGGTGATAGACCCGGGCGTAGATCTAAACGAACAGTGCCGCCTTGCGATCAAAAGGATCGGCCTTCCCATCGTGGTCAAACCCACCTCCGAGGGCTCAAGCCTCGGCGTCTCGATCGTCAAGGAGGAGGCGTTCCTGCTCGAAACGGTCAGAAAAACCCTCATCCAATTCGGCGATATCTTCCTTGAGAGGTTTATCCCCGGCAGGGAGGTTACGGTCGGAATCCTGGGCACGGGCGAGGGAGCCTATCCCCTTCCGGTTCTGGAGCTGGTTCCCAGGAGGGAGTTCTACGATTATGAGGCGAAGTATACGCCCGGCATGACCCGATTCATCCTGCCGGCGCCCTTCCCGAGGGAGATATACGACCGAATTCAAGAGGTCGCCCTCATGGCCCATAGAGCCCTTGGCTGTAAGGGGGTATCCAGGGTGGATATACGCGTTGATCCCGAAGGCACTCCCTTCGTCACCGACGTCAACACGGTACCCGGTCTGACGGACCTCAGCGATCTGCCCGCCCAGGCGAAATGCGCCGGGATCCCATATGACGAGTTGATCCTCAGAATACTTGAAAGCGCCTTAGCGGAAGGTTAGATATGGCCGATGAGGGATATCCAGCCATTTACAGGTTCCTCAAACCGCTCCTCATCGCCCTCGCCTTGGTGATGGTCATCTATGGGATAGGCCATCTCGGAGATGTGATGAAAAGGGTAAGCGGGAGGCGGGAGGTTCAATCTGTCAATACAACGAGACCGATCGGCCGAATCTACTACGCCGAATCGCCCGATGAGATCGTGATACAGCTATGGCGGAAAAGCGGGAACGGAAATTTGGAGAGGAGATTTATGGAGGAAGTTCCCGTCTTTACCCTCTTCGGCGACGGACGGGTGATCTACAAGCAAATCGGAGGATACTCGTGGAGGGAAACAAGGCTGAATCGAGGAGAGGTTGAAAGGCTGCTGGATGAGGCCAGAAGGGCCGGGGTTTTCCGAATTGACGTCTACTCGCTTCAGGAAAAGTTGAGGGAGGGCAGGCTAACGCTCAGAGGATTGCCCTCCCTTACGCTAAGGGTTAACACGATACAACAGAAACTCGAGATCACGATCTACGGCTTGCCCGATGATCCCAGTTCTCTCCCGCATTATCTGAGGAATAACCCCACCATCGCATTTGTCAGGTTCATAAACACGTTGATGCGATTTGACGAACAGGTGCCCTCCTCGCTGCCGTATCAACCCGATAAGATGGAGCTGTTGGTGGAGAGGATGGGGAAGATACCCGAGGGTATTTCTCCCGAGCCGCTGCCATTCGAGCTTCCCCTTGAAGATGGGATAAAGTATGATGGGGGAGTGGTGTTGGAGATTTCAGGCGTGAGGCTGAGCTTTTTCAAAAAAATCCTAGGATCTCCGGGGAACTTCGGTTATTTCTCCTCAGGTGGATCGGTTATAAAGGCCGGTTTCAGGCCGGCGTTTCCCCTCAAGGGGCGCGTTCGATCCTCACCTTAACCTCATCGCCCACCTTCACGCTCAACAGCCGCGCCGCGCTATCGCCGGGGACGGCCACCTCAAGATATCCCGCGCTGCCGATAAGCGCCATCGGCTTACCGGGGCTCCCTTCAGCGTAGGCCCGCCGTATTCCGCTGATCTCGCATCCCACAAGGTGAATCGTCAGATCCTGAGGATGAAGTGTCAACGGCCGGGCCTCATCAGGCAGACGGATCATCAGCAGTTCCTCGCCTTTCTCCTTGAATCTTTCCATCGGCAGATCGATCGTGAGATTCCCAAATCGATCCACGTATAGGATCTGGGCGAAGATCACGTCGTTCTCCCTGTGAGGTCGGGGGACGGGAAAAACGATCAGGTCTTCGACATCTATAGGTTGTCCCAGCTCCCTCAGAGGCACCCCCCTTGCTAGGTGAGCTCCGACGGGGGCGAAGATGTCCCGGCCGTGAAACGTGGCGCTGACCTTCGGAAGCCAATATCTGGGGTTATTCAGGTCTACGACCTCCTCTACATTTTCGCTTTCGACGATGAAGCTGAGCAGGCCGTTATCGGGAGCTACGAAGAGGGCGTTTGAGGTTCGCAGGGCGATGGCCCTTCTCTCCGTTCCCACCCCCGGATCGACGACCGCCACATGCACGGAATCTTTGGGGAAATACGGATGGGAGACGTGGAGTAGAAAGGCCGCCGACAGGATGTCCTGAGGTGGGATATCGTGAGTGAGATCGATCACCACCGCCTTCGGGCAGATCCTTTGTATGACCCCCTTCATGATCCCGACGTAGCCGTCGATCAGGCCGAAATCGGTGGTTAACGTGATAACCCCCATCCCACACCTCGTGATCTTGACGTCGTTTTCCCTGTCATGTATGCTATTTTAGCAGGTTCTGAAGGCAGATTCAATTACGGGTGAAACCCGACGTCGAAAGGAGGAGGTTATGGGTGGTTTTGTCTTTCAAGATGGTGAGAAGGTGGTCTTTATCGGTGATAGCATCACCGACTGCGGCAGGCGAGGCGAACATGCCCCCTACGGCAACGGATACGTTAAGTTCGCCATAGATCTCATCACCGCTCGATACCCCGAGAGGAAGATCACATACTTCAATGAGGGAATCGGTGGGAACACCATATTGGACCTGCGAAATCGATGGGAGACTGACGTTATAGCCCATAATCCGGATTGGGTTTCCGTCAAAGTGGGCATAAACGATCTCCACAGGACCCTCCGCCGGGATGAAACCGCCGTTCCCCCCGATAGATATGAGAGGTTATACCGGGAGTGCCTCAGCATAACGAGGGAGAAGACGAAGGCGAAGCTCATATTGATAGACCCGTTTTATCTCAGCACCGATACGGACTCCGGATCGTTCGAGAGCCAGGTGTTGAAGCTGATACCTGAGTATCTGGAGGTCGTTGGGAAACTCGCCGCCGAATTCGAGGCCGTTCACGTCAGGACGCATGAGATATTCCAGAGACAGCTCAGATATCGTCCGCGGGATTATTTTTGTCCCGAGCCGGTTCACCCCTATCCGAGCGGACATATGGTCATAGCCCTCTCCCTCCTTGAGGCGTTGGGGTTTTAGGTCGAGGTGAGAGGCTCCCCGCCGTCGGCGGGGAGTTTCAATCTATCTCGTTCTTTTCAGCCGCGCCCACATCGTCGTAAGCTTGTCCGTCGGTTCGACGGCGAGGGAGGGAAGTTTATCGCCCTCTCCGAAGACGATGTCATCGTAATATCCGATGAGGCCGGACCCGTGATCAAACCCCAGCATGAGCCAGCCCAATCCGTGATGGTTAGCGGGATTACGCCATGAGAAGTCCTTGGCGATCACCTCATCGTCCAGATATACCGTATATATCTGCTTGTCCACGTCGATGACCTCGAATATATGCTGCCACTGCCCCTTTTTGATATCTCCGACAGGCTTCACGGTGTTCCCGTCGTGCACGCCGACCTTGTTCGAGTCACCGGATTGGGCTCCGATCCTGATGACGGGACCAGCCCTCCATTCCCTTACCTCCTCCCCCATATAGATGTGAAGGGTGTTATCCGACACGCCGGGGTTCTCGAACCTGAACCAGATGGAGAGAAAATGGATGCCCTTTTTGATGATCGGGTCGAAGGTTCTGATGACCTCCTGGTTAGCGCTGACCTCCATGGATTTCCCCTTAGTTCCATGTTTCACAGCCGATGTCACCTTTGTGGACGGCTGATTGGCCGGCGGCCCGGTCTCCCATCCATCCTGCCCGGCCAGATCGCCCTCCTTAAGGTCATCGAAGTTCTGGGCGTAATGGATGAGCTGACCTGATGCGGTGGTGAGACACAGGAGTATCAAAACTACCGATAACACCATCAACCTCCTCATCGCCCTCCTCCTTAAACCTTGATGTTTCTCACAGGGGAAATTATATCATCAGGATGAGCGACCGTGTCAAGCCCGAAGATGGCAGCGCGCGATCTTTTAACGATTCGGCATAATCGAGCGCGGAAGGGGTATATCCCGGCGCGTGTCCTTGATACGGAGGCGGAGTTAATAGATCGTCCGATATATCTCGTAGGTGGCGATAGTCTTCTTGACATGTCTTCGGGTCTCCGGATAGGGGATATCCTCGACGAACTCATCTATCTCCTCATCGCCGAATCGCTTGATCCAGCCGTTCACCCTGCCTGGGCCGCCGTTATACGCTGCCGCCACAAGTTCAAGTTGTCCTTTAAAGGTCTTCATCAATTGGGAGATGTAATAACATCCGAGTCTGATGTTCAGCTCGGGGTTGAAGAGGTTTGAGGAGGAGAACCGCCTGATTCCAAGCCTCCTCGCCATGCTTTTTCCGGTGGAAGGCATGATCTGCATCAGACCGATCGCTCCGGCCGGGGAGACCGCCTTCGGATCGAACCTGCTCTCCTCATATGCCATCGCCGCCACAAAACCGGAGTCCAGACCGAATTCGGCGGCCCATCTCTCTATCGCCCGGCGATATGGCATCGGATAGGCGAGTTTAAGCGCATCCGGCGAATCGCCCAGAACTCCTCTGAGGTATATTCCATATTTGATCGATTGAGGGTAGGATTTCATTCTGCCGTAGCAGACCGAGAGGTTGTAGTAGATCCGGGCTCGCAGGTTCCTATTCCCGGGTAATATCGCCGTGAGCTCCCGCGCTCCATCGTCATAGGCGCCGAGGGAGATGAGCTTGTCCGCCCGCGGGAAGGGTTTCAGATCCCAATCCCTCAATTTCGCTTTTCTTTTGGGATCAACCCTCACCTTCATCCCCATCGACCTCAGCCTCTTCCTGGCCTTAACCCCGTAATACCAGTTATCATCGGCGGCCAACCTCCTGTAGTGGTAGAGGGCGCTGGCTCTGTTGCCGATCCTCTCATAGATTCTCGCCATCCAGTATCTGGCCGCCGAGGCGAACCTGCTTTTGGAATGCGACCGGAGAAGTTCCCTGAAGGGTTCAAGGGCCTTCGAGTACCTATGTCTTTTATACTCACACCATCCCGCCAGCCATAGCGCGTCGTCGGCAAGTCTGCCCGTGCCGTATTTAGTCGCCAATCTCCGAAACGTATACGCCGCGGCGGAGTATCTGCCCTCCTCCATCTGTATCGATCCGGCCTCATATAAGGCGTCATCGGCCCATCTGCTCCACGGATATCGCCTCGCAAAATCGAGGAACCTCCTCTCGGCCTCCCTCCTATAGCCGCGTCGCCTGTAACACTGAGCGATCCTGAACCTAGCGGAGGTGACATATCCGGGATATGGATAGGATTTGAGCAGCTTGTTGAAGATCGAGATGGCCGACTTATATCTCCTCTCATCCATATGGCTCATTCCAGTGTAATAGAGCGCCTTCGTCGATATGGAATCGCCCCTTCTCAATCTGATCCTTATAAACCTCCTTCTGGCATCCCTGTATTTGCCGGATCTATAGAGGGCTATCCCCTGCAACAGGAGATCCTTCCGTGTGAAATGGAACTTCCCCTTTCGCGCGAGGCCATCGAGTCTGGAGATGGCCGATTCCGCGTAAAAGGCGGAGGGATATCTCTCAATCACCTTCCGGTAATATGAGATCGCCTCCCTATACTTACCCACCCCTTCATATCCCCTGCCGATCCTCAACAGGGCCATGGCGGGGTTTAACCCCTCTTTAAGCAGAGCGGAATAGACCTCGATGACCTTGTCAAATCGGCCGGCATTCAGATATCCTTCGCCGAGCCCCAGAAGCGCCTCCTTCCTTCTCACGCCCCTAGGATATCTCCTCAGATAGAGACGGAAGGCTGCGATCGACTCGTCCCATCTTTCCAAGGCCGCCGATATCTCCCCTATGTGGTATAGGGCGTGTTCCGATAGGGGTTCTTTGGAGGTTTCGACGGTCTTTCTGTAAAGCTGTATCGCCCTTTCGAGCTTCCCGGAGAGCCTGTATTCGGTGGCTTTTTTGAAGCTCCGGTCCGCCTCATCGGCCACACAGATCGAAACAAGTGTAAGGATCACAAGGCTTATGAGTATGAAGTTCCCGCCCCGTCGGATCATCGTTTAAAGGCGCCCGCCTTCTCTATTTGATCTCTCATGCGCTTGAGAATGATGGATCGCGAGAACAGATTGCTCTCCTTAGCGACGTCCGATGCGTCTCTGATGTTCCACAGGTATATCGCCCCCGCCAACAGCCCCATATGGACAGCAAGGGCCGTGTGTCCCTCTCTAGCGTAGCGAATGCTACTTACGGTTGACAGGCCGAAAACGGCGGCGAATTTGAGCCCTCTTGAGAGGTTTCCGCCGTATATCTGGCCTACCCCCGGCAACAGCGCCGAGATCAAGGCGGCCTTGAGCGGAGATCGTTTCTTAAGCGATGCGCCGCGCTGTGCCAGATCGTACATGCTTCCCGCCAAGGAAGCCTGATCGGAGTGGGGATACAACTTCATTATGGAACGAAACCATCTGATCGCCTCAGACCAGTCCTCCTCCTCGACGCTCATCAGCCCCAGGAGAAACCTCGCCCTGATCGCCACCTCGTCATCCGCGCTTGAGATCAGGAACTCGAACCTCCTCTTCGCCTCCTTCCTCTCTCTTGCCAGCAGATAACACTCCGCTATGTTGAGCTTGGCCCGTTCCCTCAAAGGCGATCTCGGATATCTCGCCAGATATGCCTCATAGGCCGCTATGGCGTTATGGTACAACTCCAGGTTCTGATAGCACGCCCCTATACGGTAACGGGCCTCATCAACCCGATCGCCCTTCGGGTAAAGGAAGATGAGCCGCTTATACTCCGCCAGCGCGGCCCTGTATTCCCCCTCCTTGAAGAGGGAGTTGGCAAATCGGAACAGCTTCTCCTCCTCCACCGAATCCCAGCCTCCTATAGCCGTCTGGACGGGGGATATCAGGAGGATGATGATCATGATCGTCCTCATCGCGCCTTTGCCTCCTTCCATCCGGTTCGCCTGATGAGGATAGCAACTCTGTCCTCGCGAGCGAGCGTCTCAATCAGATCTTTGGCCTCACGATACTTTTGAGGGTTCACGATGCTCTCATCGAGCTCAAATCTCATCCGGTATACCAGGCTGCCCTCGACCCTCTGGATAGCCCTTTCAAATCGGCCCAGATCGTTTTCAAGCGAGATCGGATCGGGCAGATCCTTCGGCTCGAACCCTCGCGGCAGGGCGATCTTCACCTCCCTCTCATAGATGGAGGGATAACCCAGATCGAGGCTGTACCTCCTTTTCTCTTTAGCCACCATCGCCGCCATATCCGAAAACCTATATCCCGGCATGGTCAGGGTGAAGGAGCCGTCCGAGCGAATGGGGTATTGAGGGGCCGAAAAGGATATGTTCACCTCGAACGGATCCTGCATCTCATGTGGATCACTCGTCTTAACCTTCTCCACCTTCGCCCCCGGATATCTGGTCGCCAGATCCATCTGTAGGAACTCCCTCAGCCTGTGTTCCGGTATGTATCTATAAGCCAGCCTCTGGATCATGGCCTGTTGGCCGCTTGAGGAGATGATCTCCCTACCCTTAATGGCTCCATCGGGCATCAGCTTCAGCAGACATTTGAAGCTCAAGAGGTTTCGCTCGGCGGGGAAGATGGGGGTCGCGGCGAACTCCCACCTTCCGTCCCTCTTGATCACAAAGGCCTTTCGTCCCTGATCGGCGAAGGGCAGATCGCCGTATGGACAGGTCTCGGCCGTAGGATCGAGCCAGAGATAACCGCTCTCCCGGGGGAGGACGGCGATAAGATGGCCGAACTGACCGGGAGAGGGAAGGGATTCGTCCGCATCGGCGCCGGGACGGGGGTTGAGCATGGCGGGGTATCCCTTAACCCCTATGACATCCAGCATCGCCAGGATCAGGACGACCTTATCCTTACAATCCCCATATCCGTTTTCGAGCACGTCCCCTGCCGAATGAGGCTGATATACCCCTTCGCCGAGCTCAAGCCCGACGTAACGTATCTTCGAGGCGACGAAATCGTATATCGCCCTGATCTTCTCCTCCTCGTCCTCCATCCCGGCGGTCAGCTCCTCGACCTTCTGGACGATCTGGGGCCCGGGTTTCCTCTTTTCGGATATGAGGCCGTTAAACCACCCCGCCACCTCGTCCCAGCTTTTTATCGATGAGAAGCTGAATCGTGGGACGATCTCCTCAGTCGGCGGCATCCCGGGCTCATCCCTCAGGCCTTGGCTTCGGCCGTACCGCCAGGTGTAAACGGTGAAACCTTTATCCCTCCTGACATCGGGTTTCAGCTCGCAGTTATAGGATTTCCAGAAGATATGCTGTCCATCGGGCACCTTCAGGTCGTATTCCGATCTGAGTATCGGGTCATATCCCTGGAAGCTCATCCCTCCCCAGAACCATACCTTCCCCTTGACCAGATTTCCCCTTATGTCCTCTATGGTCGCCTCATACTCTATCACCGCCCCCGGAGCTACGCCCGGCATGGTGATCACCTTCCACATCATGTCCGAGAAGAGGTTGAACTCGGTCAGCCCTGGGGGGGTTACGTCCGTGAAGGCATCATCTGCGGGTTTGAGGATCGTCCCGTCGGGCAGGTATGTCTTTGCGACGTTGACGCCTATGTTCTGGTATCTTCTGTTGAACGGGATCGCCACCTGTCCATATCTCCGGGCGCCGCGCCAGGTGAGGATCTTGATGATCTGATGGACGGTAAATCGGGAGAGACCGTTTTTCCCCACCTCTTGACTGAACTTATTGAGCAGCACGACGGCATCCGCCTCCGGGTAATCGGCCGACGATGGTGCACCCTTCAGGATGGAACTGACATCGGCGGGCGAGATCTCCACCGGCTGAACGTTTATCCTGCCGGCTATAACCTTTTGCTGGATCTCGCTCAGCCTTGCCAGCGCAAAGGCGTTTTGGGGATCGTATTTCAGCGTCTCCAGGAACTCCATCTGAGCCTCATAAAGCCTTCCCAACGCCTCATACAGGGTTCCAAGCTGATTATGCGCCCAGGTATCTTTCGGGGAGATCCGGATCGATTTTTTGTACGCCTCGATCGCCTTATCATATTTGCCCATGTCCTGGTAGACCAGCCCGAGGTAGTTATAGAGGTTTTGGCTGTCGGGATTCCTGCATTCGGGGTCTAAGTTGGCCGCCGTTTTAAGCACGGCCTCCGCCTCAAGCAGCCTCCTCTGTTGTCTATAGGCAAGACCGAGGTGGATGAGGGCATAGAGGTTTTTCGGATTCACCTCAAGGGCGCTTTCGTATTCCTCGGCCGCCCGTCGGTATCTGCCCAGCTTTTCGTAGAGAAAGCCGAGGTAATTTCTGTTTGGGACGTTCGAGGGGTCAAGGGTGAGAGATCTCTGGAATTCATCTATCGCCTTCTCGATCTCATCTCGGGCGACGTAGATCCCGGCGAGCTTGGCGTGAAGCTCGGCGGAGTTCGGGTTGAGGACAAGCGCTCGCATATACAGCTCCTCAGCCCGTTTGAGATCGCCGGAGCTGGCCGCTTTTTGCGCCTGAGACGAGTATCGGCCGATGAGATCAAGCGTTTCCTTATCGATGATGGGTTTCGGGGCTTCCCGCCAGAAGAGGGGATTACATCCGCTCGTCAGAAGGACAAAAACGAGCAATATCCTGTGAACGTTGAACGTTAAACGTTGGAACGTTGAACGCATCTTCACCTCGCTCTCACGTCGAGCCATCTTCCGAAGATATCGCTATCCTCCTTCACCTTAGCGCTCCAGACGAAAAGCAGCCATCCCTTCCCGTCATACGCCGCTGAGAGGAGCGGTTTCTCGCCCGGGGATTTGGTAACGGGGATTCCGTCAGGTTGAAATCCGATCTTGCCATCACTCAAGCTCAGACACTGGGCGAATATGAAATCCCCCGGCTGGAACTCGTAATCCTCCCTGAAATCCCTCCAGAATATCGCCGTTTTATCATCTCCTGCGGGGACTATATGCACGTCCTTCTGCACTCCCCTAGCCTGACATATCGGCTTGCCGTTTTGCTCCCAGAGTATCCTCCCATCGCCGTCGAGGTGCTGGGCGTAGACGTCAGCATATACGTCCCTCTCGTCCCACCAGGCGACGACCATTCCGCCTGAGCCGTCGTTTACGGCGATAGGTGACTGTTGATTCCCGTCAGCGTCACATACCGCCACCCCTCCCCCGTCCCACAACATCCTCCCGTCAGGACCGAGGTGTTGGGCGTAGATATCGCCGTTTCTGAAAGTGCCGTTATCCCGTCGGTAATCCACCCATACGACGAAGGCTCCGCCGGAACCGTCCGAGATCACCCTGGGCGATCCTCTGCCACCGGCCGCCCTGCAGACCGGCACCCCTTCGGGGTCCCACATCCTCTCACCCCTCTTCGATATCCTCTGCGCTCTGATATCCCATCTATCCCCCGCGATATCCCACCACACGACCACCGCTCCGCCCTCTTCGTCCGCTGCCGAGAAGGGATCGTATTGACCTCCAGCGGTAGTGCAGACCGGCACGCCGTTTTCGCTCCAGACCGGATCGCCCTCGTGTGAGATCCTCTGGGCGTAGATGTCCTGATTGCCGTTACGCCAGTCCTCCCATGCGACGATCGCCCCGCCGCTCCCGTCCGGGATCAGGATGAGGTTATCCTGTGTCCCCTTCTCGACGCACACCGGTTTACCCTTTTCACCCCACAACAGCTTTCCATCGCCGGAGATCCTCTGGGCATAGATATCCTTGTCCCTACCTCTCAGCTCAACCCAGACAACTATAGCTCCACCTGATCCATCTGCGACGGCCTGTGGCGCGAACAGTTTCCCACCCGATCTGCAAAGGGGAACGTCCTCCCTCCAGAGTTTTCTCCCCTCTCGATCGATCTTCTGTGCGAAGAGGGTCGGCTTCCCCTCCCTGCCGTCGAGCCAGATGAGGATCATCCCGTCCTCGCCCAGCACCGCTGAGGGGAAAAGCTGATCCCCCGGCGCGTCGCAGATAGGGAACTCCCGGGGCGATGTCATGATGAGCCAAAGGAGGGTTACGATCAACATCGCTCTACATACCCCTGTATCAGTATATCCGGTCCGATCCTTTTCACCTCGACCTCCTTAAGTGTGATGGCCTCAGAAAGCCTTCGGACGCCCATTCCCCCGATCGGCGTCGGCGCATCCGCGCCGCCGATTATCTTCGGGGCGATGAAGAACATCACCTTATCCACGAACCCCTTCATGAGCATCGAGCCCGCCACCTCTGATCCGCCCTCCACCAGCAGGCTCTGGATAGACCTTCCGCCGAGATACTCCATAAGCGATTTCAGATCGACCCTGCCCTCTTCATCCTCATTGAGGATCACCACCTCGGCGCCTGCCTCACGCAACGCCTTTATCTTTCCTCCATCGGCCTTCGTGGTTGTGGCGATGATCGTGGGGGCGGAGCTACGGGGGTTTATCACCCTGGCGGTTGGGGGCGTTCGAGCGTATGAGTCCAAGATGACGCGGATCGGATCCTTTCCCTCTCCCTCCGGCAGCCTTGTCGTCAGCTGGGGATCGTCCTTCAGGACGGTCCCGATCCCGACCATCACGGCATCGACCTGATCCCGGAGCCCATGCACCATCCTTCTCGATTGGGGAGAGGTTATCCATCGGGATTCACCCGTGGCGGTTGCGATCTTCCCGTCAAGGCTCATGGCGATCTTGAGTATGACGAAGGGTAAACCCGTGGTGATGTGCTTGAAGAAGAACTCGTTGAGTTTCCGAGCCTCCTCCTCCATCAGGCCGATCTCCACCTCGATCCCGTTTCGTCGCAGCTCATCCACCCCTTTTCCGGAGACAAGGGGGTTGGGATCGAGCGTGGCGACGATCACCTTTTTTATGCCCGATCGGATGATGGCCCTCGTGCACGGCGGGGTCCTGCCCCAGTGACAGCAGGGCTCTAAGGTGACGTAGAGCGTTGCTCCTTTCGCCAGCTCGCCTGCCTGTTCCAGTGCCACCACCTCGGCATGCGGCAGACCCGCCCTCTCGTGATATCCCTCCCCGACGATACAGCCGTCCTTGACGATGACAGCGCCGACCATCGGATTGGGGCTGGTTCGGCCTCTGGCCCTCGCGGCCAGCTCCAGCGCCTTTTTCATGAAAATCCGGTCCTTATCGTCCAATCCCTTTCAACACCTCCGCCACGAAAAGGGGTTCGGGAAGCGCCCCTTCAAAGCTATGTTCCTCGTTCACGACGATCTTCGGCACGCCGAAGACCCGATATCTGTTGGCAAGGTGCGGAAACTCTATCGCCCCGACCATATCGGCCCTTATAAGATCTGAAGCCATGGCGAGTTTATGGGCCAGGATCACCGCCCGCGGGCAGTAGGGACAGGTCTGCGTTATGAAAACCTGGATGTGAACCGGCTTGTCGATCCCCGATATCTGCTCCAGGGTTTTGGGCGAAAGGCCGGGATCGCCCCTCGAAACGAGCAATATATCCTCGATCAGCGAGGCGAACTCGTATCCGGTGGGCACGCCGAAGAACCTGATGCCGTAATCCCTCTCACCTTCAACGACCACGGCTGGGATCTTATCTATTCCGTAGCTTTCAACCTTATCCTGATCTTTCTGGAAGTCATATACCTCCAGATCGATTTTATCCGAAAGATCCGCCACCTCCCTCAACAGATTGCCCGTTATCTCACAGAACTCACACTCGAACTCTTGAGTGAAATAGAGGATCTTGACCTTACCGGTGAGTTTTTCAAATTCCCTCAGCAATGTCTCACGATCCCTATCCTTGAGAATTGCCATCTCACATCCTCCTCGTTATAGTCGCTGTGAGTATCTCGGCCATCGGCATATCCGGCGACCTGGGATTAGGCATAACCTTTTCAACTGCCTTCCCTATCCTGAATCACCTCTATTAAACGCTCAAATTTCCTTTGAGTGTAGCGGTATCACCGATAGGAGACAGGAGGCAGGAAACAGGAGACAAGGATATAGATTTTTCCCTGCCTCCTGCTTCCTGTTACCTGTCTCCTCCCAACTCTGAGAAATAGGCTCTTCTGACCTCCTCGGATCTCCGCTACACTTAACGATAATATGAGCGCTATTAATTATAACACAAATCAATCTGAAAAACCGGGGTGCATAAGCGCGAGCTGGTCATCAATTGACATCATCCCTCAACCGTGATATATTTTATACCCTATAGTTTTGCACTTTTCGTCCGAACCGGGTTTGTCTTCGGTAGAAACGCTCGCTTCATGCTGTTTTACGGACACCGGACCTGATTATCATCCGATCTCACAGAGGCGCATGAAACAAGCGTTTAC